>NZ_JBSFMM010000056.1:0-53998 GCF_053599555.1 Streptomyces sp. NPDC000941 | reverse complement strand
GGGCGCGGCGCCCCCCCGCCCCCCCCCACCACAACGGCCTCGACGATCTCTCGCTGCAGCATCCCCCACGACCCCCACGAGCGAGGAGACAGCAGTGACCAATGCGCTAGGCAACACGACGGACCGAACTCCGGAGGAAACTCCGGAGTACGACATCAGCAGGCCCACGCGGTGCCCCCTGGACCCGGCACCCGCGATGCGGGCACGCCAGGCGGAGGGCCCGCTGACCCGGATCCGGCTGTTCGACGGCACCCTCGCATGGCTGGTGACCGGCTGGGAGGAACACCGAGCGGTCCTGTCGGACCAGAGGGCCAGCGTGGATCCGTTCCGTCCCGGCGCGCCGAAACTCAGCGCCGGCGAGGTGTCGATGATCGACGTGCTGAAGAAGCAGGGCAGGACCTCGGTCGGCACCAGCTTCATCATGATGGATGACCCCGAACACTCCCGGCTGCGGCGCATGGCGACGTCCGCGTTCACCATCAAGCGGGTGGAGGCGCTGCGTCCGCCCACCCAGCGGATCGTGGACGACCTGATCGACAAGATGCTCGACGGTCCCAAGCCGGCCGACTTCGTCGAGGCGTTCGCACTGCCGGTTCCGTCGCTGGTGATCTCCGACCTGCTCGGCGTGCCCTACGACGACCACGAGTTCTTCCAGTCCAACAGCAAGACCATCATCAACCGGAACTCGACCGGGGAGGCGCGCACCGCGGCCCGCGGGCGGTTGGCCGACTACCTGGGCGGACTGCTGGACGACAAGTTGAACCATCCCGCCGAAGACCTGCTCTCCGGGCTCGCCGAGCGGGTCAAGGCCGATGAGCTGACCCGGGAAGAAGCCACCGAAATGGGTGTGCTGATGCTGTTCGCGGGGCACGAGACCACCGCCAACATGATCACGCTGGGCACGCTCGCCCTGCTCCAGCACCCTGACCAACTGGCCCTGCTGCGGGACACCGACGACCCGAAGGCGGTCGCGCTGGCGGTCGATGAGCTGCTGCGCTACCTCACCATCACCCACGGCGGGCTGCGCCGGGTGGCGCTGGAGGAC
Organism: Streptomyces sp. NPDC000941; assembly: GCF_053599555.1. Lineage (NCBI taxonomy): Bacteria > Bacillati > Actinomycetota > Actinomycetes > Kitasatosporales > Streptomycetaceae > Streptomyces > Streptomyces sp. NPDC000941. The sequence goes on along the minus strand of NZ_JBSFMM010000056.1, from coordinate 52,953 downwards.
ATCGAGATCGCCGGCCAGGTCATCCGCGCCGGTGAAGGCATCATCCCGGTCAACGAGACCGCGAACCGGGACCCCTCCGTCTTCCCCGACCCGGACCGACTGGACCTCACCCGCGACGCGCGCCGTCATGTGACGTTCGGGTACGGGATCCACCAGTGTCTGGGCCAGCCGCTGGCCCGCATGGAGCTCCAGGTCGTCTACCCCACCCTCCTGCGGCGGATCCCGACCCTGGCCCTGGCCGCGGACCTGGAGGACATCCCGTTCAAGCACGACGGGTTCATCTTCGGGGCCTACGAGCTTCCGGTGACCTGGTGATGATGCTGGTGCCCAGGGATGTGGTGATCGTAGGAGCCTCGGCCGCCGGACTGGCCACGGCCGAGGCCCTGCGCAACAAGGGATACGACGGGACACTGACCCTCATCGGCGACGAGCCACACCTTCCCTACGACCGGCCGCCGCTGTCCAAACAGGTCCTCGCCGGCGCCTGGGAGCCGGAGAAGGTACGCCTGCGTGACGACGCGGCCATCGCCAGGCTGGACGCGGACTTCCGGCTCGGACGGTCGGCGGTCGGGCTGGACACCATGAGGCGCAAGGTCCGGCTGAATGACGGCGCCCAGGTGGCGTACGACTCGTTGGTGATCGCCACCGGCGTCACCCCGCGTCGGCTGCCCGGCGACGATCTGGCGGGCGTGCACGTCCTGCGTACGCTCGACGACGCCCTCACGCTCCGCACCCACCTGCTGGCCCGGCCGAAGGTCGTGGTGGTCGGCGCCGGGTTCCTGGGAGCCGAGGTGGCGGCGGTGGCCCGCACCATGGGGCTGGAGGTCACGCTGGTCGACCCGCTCCCGGTGCCGATGCACCGGCAGTTCGGCGACCGCATCGGCCGACTCGTCGCACAGATGCACAGCGATCAGGGCGTCGAACTGCGCCTGGGGGTCGGTGTGTCCCGGTTCCTGGACTCCGCCGGCCGGGTGGTCGCCGTCGAACTGGCCGACGGTACGAAACTCGAGGCGGACCTGGTCCTGGTCGCCGTGGGGTCCACACCGGCGACGGACTGGCTGACCGGTTCCGGTCTTCCTCTGGGCAACGGTGTGGAGTGCGGCGCCCGTTGCCAGGCCGCCCCCGGTATCTACGCCGCCGGGGATGTCGCGTCCTGGCACAATCCGCACTTCGGTGTGCGGATGCGCATCGAGCATCGCCTCAACGCCACCGAGCAGGGCATGGCCGTGGCCGCCGGCATTCTCGGCGAACAGCGCCCCTTCGCCCCCATCCCCTACTTCTGGAGCGACCAGTACGACGCCCGTATCCAGGCCTACGGCATATTCCCCGAACACGCGGACGTGACGATCGTGCACGGCAGCCCGGACGAGCGCAGGTTCGTCGCCGCCTACGGCTACGAGGGCAAGGTCGTCGGAGTGCTCGGTTGGAACTGCCACCGTGAGCTGCGCACACTCCGTCAGCTCGTCGTCGACCACGCTCCCCACCCGGCAAGCGCACCGAAGTAGGAGGGCAGAAGCCGTGAAAGATCATTTGATGTACCGGCGGGAGTTCTTCATAGGAGGCGAGTGGGCCAAACCGGCGGGCAACTCGATCCTGAAGGTCGTCTCTCCGTCGAGTGAGGAGGTCGTCGGCGAGGTCCCGGTCTCCACCACCGAGGACATGGACCGCGCGATGGCGGCCGCTCGCGCCGCCTTCGACGCCGGCCCGTGGCCCCGGATGACACCGCACGAACGAGCCGATGTCCTGGCCGGCGCCGCCGAACTGTTCCGGCTACGGAGTGCCGAGATTGCCGATGTGCTGGTGGACGAGATGGGCGTCGCCGGCAGCCAGGCGCCCCTCCAGACCGGGACGGTGGCCCCGGTGTTCGACTACTACGCCGAGCTGATCCGGAGTTTCGAGTTCGACCGCGTCGTGCGCTCCGGAGACCGCGTCGGTCTGGTGGTGTCGGACCCCGTCGGCGTGGTCGGCGCGATCGTGCCCTGGAACGCCCCGGTGACGCTGGCCGCGTGGAAGGTGGCACCGGCGCTGGCGGCCGGCTGCACCGTGGTGCTCAAGCCGCCGCCCGAGGCGCCGCTCAGCACCTACATCCTCGCCGAGGTTCTGCACGAAGCGGGTGTGCCGGCCGGAGTGGTCAACGTCGTACCGGGCGACCGCGAGGTGGGCGAGCACCTGGTCACGCATCCCGGGACGGACAAGATCGCCTTCACCGGTTCGACCGCGGCCGGCAAGCGGATCATGAGTCTGTGCGGCGACCGGATCAAGCGGGTCTCTCTCGAACTCGGCGGGAAGTCCGCGGCACTCGTGCTCGACGACGCGGACGTGCCAACCGTGACCGCCAACCTGTTCCGTGCCAGCATGCACAACTCGGGGCAGGTCTGCGCCGCCGTCACCCGCATCCTGGTGCCCAGGTCTCGGTACGCGGAGGCCCTGGAGTCGGCGGCGGCCATGGCGTCGAGCATCCCGGTCGGAGACCCGCACGACCCGTCGACTGTGGTCGGCCCGCTCGTCGCCGAGCGGCAGCGCGACCGCGTGGAGGGCTACATCGGGCTCGCGGCCGAGGAGGGCTTCCGGATCGTGGCCGGTGGTGGCCGCCCGAGCCACCTGCCCAAGGGGTGGTACGTCGAGCCCACCGTCCTCGGCGACGTCGACAACTCCATGCGGGTGGCGCAGGAGGAGATCTTCGGACCGGTAGTGTGCGTGATCCCGCACGACGGTGACGACGACGCGGTCCGGATCGCCAACGACACGCGGTACGGCCTGTCGGGCAGCGTGTGGACCGGTGACCCCGCGCGGGGCCTGGCCCTCGCCCGGCGGCTGCGCACCGGCGGAACCGTGGTCAACGGCGGTATCCCGCCTCAGCCGCTGGTGCCCTTCGGCGGGTTCAAGGAGTCGGGCATCGGCCGTGAACTCGGCATCGAGGGCCTGCACCAGTACCTCGAACCCCACACCATCGGCATCCCGCCGGAACTCGTTCCGCCCACGAAGGGAGCCGCGTGATGAAGGTGGCCGTCGCATACCAGCCGGGCGAACCGCTGGTGCTGGAAGAGCTGCCGACCCCGGCCATCGGGCCCCGGGACGTCTTGGTGAGGGTTGCGGCCAGCGGTATCTGTCACACCGACCTGACCTCGATCAACCGGGCCGAACGGACCGAGCCGCTGGTACCCGGGCACGAGGCGTGCGGAACGGTCGAGACCGTCGGACCCGATGTGCGCCGGGTCGCCGTCGGCGACAGAGTGCTCGCCTCCGTGTCGCCCGCCTGTGGTGCGTGCTGGTGGTGCGTCAACGCCATGTCCAACCACTGCGAGCGCGGGGCGTCCAGAATGGTGCCCCGGTTCGACCTTCCCGGCGGGCAGAAGGCGCCGGCTCTCTGCGGCTGCGGCTCGTTCGCCGAGGCCATGGTCGTGGACGAGGCGAGCGTCGTGGCCGTACGGACCGACCTGCCCGACGAGGAACTCGCCCTGCTGGGCTGCGGTGTGACGACCGGCCTCGGCGCCGCCCTCAACACCGCGTCCGTCCAGCCCGGATCGAGTGTGGCCGTCATCGGCTGCGGTGGCGTCGGCCAGTCCGTCATCCAGGGGGCACGTATCGCGGGAGCGTCCGCCATCATCGCCGTCGACCTGTCGGCCGGGCGTCGTGAAGCGAGCCTGCGGGTGGGGGCCACCCACGCCGTCGACCCGGCCGACGGCGATCCGGTCGAGCAGGTCCGCGCGCTCACCGACGGGCGCGGTGCCGACCACTCCTTCGAAGCGGTCGGACTGCCGCCACTCCTGGTGCAGGCCTTCGACATGGCCCGTATGGAGGGCACGGTGACCTATATCGGGATGCCGCCGCAAAGGGACGCGATGCTGACCCTCCCGGCGGTGTCCGCCATCTTCACCGGAAAGCGGATCCAGGGCTCCGTCGTGGGCGGCTCCCAGATCCTGCGGGACTTTCCCCGCTACATCCGGCTGGCGGAGACCGGCCGGCTGGACCTCGGCGCGATGGTGTCCCGGCGCATCACGCTCGACGAGGTCAACGAGGGCATCGGGCTGCTCGAGCGAGGAGAGGGCGTTCGCACCGTGATCGTGTAGCGCTTCTCCCTCCCCCGACCATCCGTCCGTTCAACCCTCCCCGGAGGCCACCTGATGAGCACAGCCGCGGTGAACGAGACCGCCACCGCAGATGACCGGCCCAAGGCCCAGCGACAGGTCCTGGTCGCACTCAGCGGTCTGCTGAGTGCGCTCTTCGTCGCGACGCTCAGCAGTACGGTGGTCTCCACGGCGCTGCCCAAGATGATCGGCTCGCTGCACGGGTCGCAGACCCAGTACACCTGGATCGTCACCGCGACCCTGCTCAGCACCACCGCCACCACCCCCATCTGGGGCAAGCTCGCCGACCTGTTCAGCAAGAAGACACTCGTACAGATCGCCGTCACCGTCTTCGTCCTGGGGTCGGTGGCGGCGGGTGCGAGCCAGTCGGCGGGGCAGCTCATCGCCGCGCGGGCACTCCAGGGCGTAGGCGTCGGGGGCGTGCAGGCCCTCGTGCAGATCGCGATCGCGGCGATGATCCCGCCGCGGGAACGCGGCCGGTACAGCGGCTACCTCAGCAGTGTCACGGCCTTGTCCACCATCGGCGGTCCGCTCCTCGGCGGCCTCATCGTGGACACCTCCTGGCTGGGCTGGCGCTGGTGCTTCTTCATCAGCCTCCCGGTCGCCGGCGCGGCCCTGTTCCTGCTCCAGCGGACGCTGCACCTCCCCGTCGTCCGACGCGACGACGTGAAGATCGACTACCTGGGCGCGACACTCATCGCCTCGGGCGTCAGCGTGCTGCTCATCTGGATCTCGTTCGTGGACAGCTCATTCGCCTGGGCGTCCTGGCAGACCGCTGTGATGGTCGCCGCGGCAGTGGTGCTGCTGTCCGTCGCCCTGTGGGTGGAGACGCGTGCCGCCGAGCCCATCGTGCCGCTCCACATCATCAAGCAGCGCACCACCGTGCTCGCGATCCTGGGAAGTCTCGCCGCCGGTACGGCCATGTTCGCGGCCTCGGTCTACCTCAGCCAGTACTTCCAGGTCAGCCGTGGCCACACGGCCACCGAGGCGGGGCTGCTGACCATCCCCATGATGGGCGGTGTGCTGGTCTCGTCCATCGTCGCGGGCCGGCTGATCAGCAGGACGGGGAAGCTCAAGCCCTTCGTCGTCGTCGGCTCCGTGCTGCTCACCGCCGGGTTCGCCGGACTCGGCACCATCGACCATGGGACGTCCCTGGTCTTCATGAGCGTCGCGATGCTGTGCATCGGCACCGGTGTCGGCATGACCATGCAGAACTTCATCCTCGTCGTGCAGAACTCCGTGCCGATGAAGGACATCGGCACGGCCAGTACCACGGTGACCTTCTTCCGCTCCCTCGGCGGAACGTTCGGCGTCACCGTCCTCGGCGCCGTCCTGGCCCGTCAGGTCGCCGGCCGGATGGCGGAGGACCATGTGAACACCCGTGTCGCGTACGGGGACGCGACAGGAACCATCTTCCTCATCGCCGCCGGCGTCGCCGCGCTCGGCATACTCGCGGCGGTCCTGCTGAAGCCGATCACACTCCGGACCAGTCTCGACTCGTCCGAACCGGCTCCAGCAGCCGCCACCGGCACTGCCGCCGTCGAGGCGGCCGATCTGAAGCAGTAGGCCTCAGACGGCCCTTCCCAGCAGCCGCCAGATCTGGTTCTTCTTGTTACCGAGAGCGCTCGCCGGGTCGCAGACCCACTGGTGGATCAACGCCTTTGGCTGGGTGGAGACGTTCGAGACATCGACGCACTTGCCACTGTGCACGGCGACGAGCTGATAGTCGTGGCCGTTGCCCAGTGCGGTGACGGGGCTCAGCGTGAACATCTGGCTGGGCTGTCCGCCGCATGTGTACTGGCCGACGGCGGCGCCGTCGGCCGTGGAGGCGCCCGAGACGCCCAGGCACTTGCCGCTGAGCTCGTTGACGACGGTGTAGGTGCCGGCCCGGCCGGCGACCGGCTTCAGGTCGAGCATCTGCTGATAGCCGCCTTCGCAGTCGTACTGCTGGTACTGCGTGCCGTCGGCCGTGCTGAGGTCGGTGTCGTCCAGACACTGGCCGCTGTTCTGGCTCACGGCGACCGTGGAGATGGTGGTGTTGGACGGGGGCAGGAGTGTGACGGTGTAGCCGTCCTGGGCGTTGGACCAGGGGATGCTCAGTGAGGCGGCGTTGCCGTTGACCGTGAGGGTGGTGTCGGAGACGGTCTCCGGGCCCGTCACCGCCGCTCCGTTGTTGTACGGGACGCGCTGGACGACGGCGCGGACGCGGCCGCTCTCCACCACCGACGTCGTGTTCAGCCCGGTCAGGTTGACGGTGACGGTGCCGGTGTTTCCATTGCTGCCGAGCAGCAGTTTGGTGTTTCTGGCCGTGTTGTCCTTGGTGGCCAGGCCGTCGGTGCCGGTGCCCGGGGTCAGTTTGACGATGTTGCCGGTCTGGGAGCCGTAGTAGCGGTACATGTACCACTCGCCGAGTGGCACGTACTGGCCGGCGCTGTTCTTGGTGAGCAGGTTGGCCGCGTAGTCGTGCAGATTGCGGCCCGAGGCCCAGTTGGCCCGCAGCCCGTCGGCGCCGGCCCGCTCCAGGCGGCCGATGAACCAGGCGCCACCGCCGGGGGTCTGCTGGGACAGGGGGCCGTACTCGTTGATCTGGTACGGACGGGTGTTGCTGAGACCGGCCGCTGCGAGGGTCGAATCGGCGCGCCCGACGTCGGTCACCGGGTCACCGGGCAGGTCGTGCCAGCTCCAGATGTCCGGGGCCACGTTGTTGGCCTTGGCGTGGCTGAGGAACGTCGTCCACCAGGTGTTGGAGGAGTTCGGCTGCCTGGCGGTGCTGGGGCCGACGATGAGCTGGTTGGGGAAGGCGGCCCGTACGCGGGCGTGGAACCGCGACCACATCTGGAGGTACTGGTTCTGCGAGGCCCCCCAGAAGATACTGAGGTCGGGCTCGTTCCACAGGTCCCACTGGACGGTCATGTTGTTCGCCCGTACGTCGCCGATGAGCTGGGTGACGAAGTTGTCGAACTTCGTCCAGTCACCGTTGTCGCCGGGCCAGCCCTGGCTGGTGGTGCCGTCGGCGCCCCACAGGTCGTGGGGGAGCAGGACGAACGTGCCGCCGAGGGCGACGGTGCGCTTGTACTGGGCCAGGGTGGCGTTCCAGCGGGTCTGGTACGCGGCGAGGCTGGTGGCGTAGCCGCCGTTGTTGAGCTGGGCACCACCGGCCCGCATGTAACGCCACTTGATGTCCTTGAAGAAGTGGTCCTGGGGGAGCGAGCCGTCCGGGGTCATCCCGTAGATCATTCCCGAGGCACGGTATGCGGGGGCGCCTCCGGCGGTGGCGAAGTCCACCGTGACGGCGGTGTCGGCGGCGTGCGCGGTGGTGACCGGCAGCAGGCTCGCCGCCACGGTCGCCAGCAGGATGGCGACGGCGGACGCGCCGCGTCGGCGGACGCGCCCTGAGCGGCGGCCGGGAGTGGTTCTGTGGCGGAGGCGCGCTGGTAACAGAGGCATGGGCGGCTCTCCCGAGAGTCGGGGTCTGCAGGTGATTCGAACCGGTTCGACGCCGAGCTGGCCCGGAAGCTAGCACCGACGAAGACGGGTCAGCAATACTCCCGGCAGAGTTTGACCGGCACTTCGGGAAGTCGGACGCGAGGCATTGACACGTACTGGCGCGGCCCCTAACTTGCTTTGGCGCGAACCGGTTCGACGAAAGAGTCGACACGACCTCGCCGCCGAACAGCCCGCCTCATATGGGCCGAACCGCGCGCCTGCCACGGCCTGGACGGCCCGCTGCTGTTCGGCACCTACGACGCCCACTTGGGCCCTGTCGCCATCGGCCCCGAGCACACCGCCGAGGCACGCGTCCTGACCAACCAGATCCGCGCGGCCTGGACGTCCTTCGCCACCTCCGGCGACCCGGGCTGGCCCGCGTACGACACCGAGCAGCGCCTGAGCCGGATCTTCGACACGACACCCTCCGTCGCGGCGTACCCCGAAGAGATCTCGCGGCGCCTGTGGCAGAACCACACCTTCGGGGCGCTGCCCCTGCTGACGGCCTGACACCGAGTGAACAGGGCCGCGATGCAGGCCGGCGCACGTCAGCCGCGGACCGGGACTTCGGCGTACGGGGTGAGGCGGACGGGGCCGATGAGGCCGTACTCCTGGCGGGGCTTCTGTGCCTGTGCGGGGAATCCGTCGGTCACCCGCAGGGCGTTCCGCAGCGGAGTGGCCACGCGGACGGTGATCGTGTTGTCGCCTTCCCTGAGGTGACCGGCGAGATCGGCACGGCGGCTGATCTGGTCCACCGGGGGGAGGACCTTGCCGTTGACGGACACCTCGAAGGTGTCGGTGACCCGGCCCAGGTCGAGGTAGGCGCCGTCGAGCCGGGACAGCCGCACCGTGGTCCGGTATGTGCCGACGCCCGAGACGTCCTGGAGCTCGGGGATGTCCGACCAGGGCTTGAGGCCGTCGAGTCCGACCTGGTGTGTGGTGATCGCGCGGGTCCCGTCGGTGCCGCGGTGCCAGGCCTCAACGGAGAGCGACCACCGGGTCAGCTGCCGCGCGGCCGGGACCTCGGGGACGGTCACCCGTTCGTTGGTGCCGTCGTCCAGCGTGACGGTGTAGACGCCTGCCTCGGTGGCACGCAGGCCGAGACGGCCGCTTCGCGTGACGGTGACGTCGCCGCCGCTGACGGCGTGGCGTGCCCGGCCGCTGCCTGGGAGCGCGATGACGGTGGAGCCACCCGGTACCAGGCGGATCGGGACGGCGGTGCGCCCGTTCTCCGTCCGGTAGTGGCCGAGCGGGGTGATGCCGCCGGTCCAGGCGTCGAGTCGGTGCGGCCTGCCGCTGCCGTCGAGGACGACCTCCCCGGTCACCGTGTCCGAGGTCGGGTTATGCAGGTGGTAGAGCGCACCCCGGTCCAGGGTGCGGCGCGTGGCCAGCAGGCCCGGTGCCGCGCCGGTGTCCGCGGCGGGCCTGACGCCGAGCTCGCGCAGGGCCTCGGCCGCTCCGCTCTGCTCGGTGGCCCGGCGCACGGACGGCTGCTTCAGCAACTGCCGTATGACCGCGGCGAGTTCGGTGTCCTGCTGATCGGCGTGGTGGGCGCCGGGCGTACGCCGCGGTGGCTCACCCACGACCACGACGGGCAGTCCGGCCCGGGCGTGCGCGAGAAGCAGGCGGGCGGTGTCCACGGGCAGAGTTGGCTGGCGGTCGATGATCAGCGCTCGGTACCCCGGGCCCTCCGGGGCCAGACGGCGGGCCTTCACATGGCTGCCGTCCAGCTGGTGCGAGCCGGCGAAGTCGAAGGTGAACCCGGTCAGCCCGGTCGGCACGCGCGCCTCGTTGACGTAGCCGTGCCGGTAGACGACGAGGTCCACCTGTGGCCTGCCCTGCCGCAGCAGCCACTGCATCCGGGTGGTCCAGCCGGTGATCTTGTCCGTGTCGGCCCAGGTGGCCTGGCGAGGTCCCCAGGACTCGGAGAACCCGTTGCCTCCCTGGCCGAAGGTGAAGGGTGAGAAGCCCGGCCAGGACTTCTCGCCCAGCCCTTGCGCGGTCGCGAAGCCGTGGAAGACAACCTGGTTGACGCCGTGCGCGAAGGCCGTGTTGAAGTGTTTGAGCATCTGCGGCCAGGTCTGCGCGTACGCCTCGTTGAGCGTCGCACACCCTTCGAGGGAGAAGACTTCCTGGCCTGCGAGGTGTACGGCACCGGAGGAGACCCAATGCCATCTCTCGTCGTTGTAGTCGGGCGCGGTTCCCAGCGACTCGGTCTCGTTGACGTCGAGGGTCGCGGCGACGGTGGGGGTGTCGAGGGTGGTTCCGTACGGCTGGGCACGGAACGAGAGCCCGAGCCCGTGTGCCCAGTGCTTGAGCGGTTCCACGTGCTCGCTGATGTACAGATCGGTCAGCGTGCGGAAGTAGTCGTCGCGTACCCGTGCGCCACTGCCGTCGCTGAACTCGAAGTCAGGGGTGTCATCGGGCGTGACGCCCGTGTACTGCCGGTGGATCTTGTCGATGAAGACCATGGGCAGCCGATCGCGCAGCGCGTAGCCGCGCAGCTTTTCGAATCGCTTCAGCAGGTCCCACGTCCAGTGCAGGGCGGAATCCAGCTCCAAGGAGTCCTCGAAGAGGTCGCCCCCGTTGCTCCTCAGCAGGCGGCGCAGCCGAGGGGTGAACACACGAGTCTCCGTGTAGTCGATCGCGGCGCGGGCGCCTGCGGCGGCGAAGTGGTCGACCACATACGCCGGTTCGACCGCCACATACTGTCCGGTGACCGCTGCCTGTCCGGTACCGCGCTGCCAGTATCCGAGCAGCACCCACGGGTCGCCCTTCGGCGCGGTCCAGGTGATCTTCCCGTCGCGCACCTCACCGGTGAGCTCCACCAGCGACCCCTGCTCCAGTACGGTCGGCTTCGCGGCGGGGTCTCCCGAGCAGCGCCAGGCCTGCACCGTGACCAGGGTCTGCGCGGTGACACCGCTGTGAGGCGCGGGCCCCGGGGGGACCGGCCCCGCGTACGTCTCGCCTCCCGCCACCACGGTGCGTCCGTAGACCAGCTCCTGCGCCGCCTGTCTGCTGTCGGGAGTCAGGCCCGGCGCGAGCAGCGGCCAGGCGGGGCCGACGGTCAGGTCGACCTGCACGCCGTACTTACGGCCCGCCTCGACGGCCTGTTCGAGGCGGGCCGTCTGGGCGTCACTGCCCCAGCCGTACTTCCGGGGCTCGAGCGTCATCATGCACTGCAGCTCCACGCCTCCGAAGCCGCGGTCGGCGATCGTCTTGAGCTCGGCGTCCAGCGTCGCGGCCGCGATCTCACCGCAGGGCCACCAGTACCGGATCTTCGGCCTGGCGGCGGCCGGCGGAGCGGCGAACCACTTGGCGAAGGAAGCCCCCAGTCCCGCGGTGGACGGAGCGGCGACCGCGGTTTCGGCCGTGGAGATCACCGTGGGTGCCAGAGCCACCGCCGTGGTGCCGGCACAGAACTGTCTGCGGGAGAGAGGGCTCATCACGCCTCCATGGGGAAGTTCCTCGCTCGCGCCGTTAATGAAACGTTTCAACGAGCTTTCGACTGAGCCTAGAGAGGCAGGGGTCTGTCCGGCAAGGGTCTGGACGGCCAAAATCTATGAGCGTGCGATTTTGTGGGTGTGGGGGGTGCGTGTGAAAGAAGCCCCTCGGGGCAGCTCGGCGTCCGGTGAGATGCCCCGAGGGGCGTGTAGGGCCACGCCCGGGTGTCGGAGGCCGCGGGGGTCGCGACGGAGGCGGCGAGCAGGGTGGCGGTGACGATCCAGGCGGTGTTCGCCGGGGTGGGGTCCAGGGGCCGGGGCAGGTCCGGGTCCAGGGGGATCACCAGGGTCTGCATCAGTGAGACCGTGATCCCGGCGATGGCCGGCACCACCACGATGATGTTGGGGTTCGGTGTCGCGGACGATCTGGCATCCGCGGGCGAAGCGGCGGCCTCGGTCATCGTGAGGTCTCCGATCTGAGCTGATGCATGGCAGCGGCGGGGCAAATTAAAGCAACCCGTTGATTTAAAATCAAAGCCAGATGAGGTGGACACCTGGACAAACGGAGGTGTCGTTCACCCCGGCGATCCCGCCGGGGGCCCACGTGGCCTATGGGACGGGCCGACGTGGAGTCGTGTCATGTCCCGAGGTGGTGGTACTGATGGTGAGCAGGGTGAACAGAGGTGCGCAGGTCGGTGCGACGAGGGAGGCGCTGCTGGTCGCGGCGGAGCGACTGTTTGCCGAACGGGGTGTGCGCGTGGTCTCCAATCGGCAGATCAGTGCGGCCGCCGGGCAGGGGAACAATGCTGCGGTCACCTATCACTTCGGCACCAAGACCGACCTCGTCCGGGCGATCGTGCGCAAGCACGCCGAGCAGATGGAGGTCATCCGTGCCCGTATGATCGCGGGCATTGATGGCTCGACCGATCTGCGCGACTGGGTCGCCTGCTCGGTCCGGCCGGTCACCGAGCACTTGGAGGTGCTCGGCAGTCCGACGTGGTACGCGCGGTTCATCGCGCAGGTCACGGCCGATCCCGCGCTCCGGAAGACGGTGGCCGAGGATTCCATGGCCGGTTCCCCCACCTTGCGGCGGATGGTGGATGGCGTGCACCGGTGTCTGCCGGAGCTGCCGGCCGAGGTGTACGCCGAGCGGAGCGCCATGTCGCGTCATCTGATCGCGCAGATGTCCGTCGCGCGGGAACGGGCCCTGGCTGGCAACGCCCTGTCGGCACGCGGAAGTTGGGATGGCGTCGCGAGCGGTTTGATCGATGTTCTCGTCGCGTTGTGGCAGGCTCCGGTGACGATGAGGGCGTGATGTGGGAGAGGCGTATGTGCCGGGCTCGCTGCGCTCGCTCGGCATCCCGTACGCCCGGGCCGCCCGCCCGTCGGGGGGCGCTCCCGTGCCCCCCGAGCCGTGGATCGAGCCGCTCGACGCGACGGCGTACGGGCCGACCGCGCAACGCCATCCCGTCACCGAGGTCACCACCATCCCGGAGCCCACGATCCACGGTGATGGGACCCTCAACCTTGTCGCCGACTACACGTGGCCGTCCCTCGATCAGGGCCGGACATGGTGGACCGTTCCACCGATGAGAGTGAGCCGGACGAGGTCGGCCGACGGATGTGCCAGGGCCTCGGCAAGGGGGACGGCGAGGAGGACGAGATCGGCGGGCGTGCCGGGGTGCACGGGCGGGGGATGGGAGCCGGGGGAGTGCGCCGGTGAGAGGTAGGCCGTCAGCGCCTGAGCGGCAGTGATGCGCTCGGTGGGGTTCGCGGTGCGCCCGTCGGGGACACGGCGCGTGATGGCAGCGCGGATCACGGACCAGGGGTCGAGCGGTCCGTAGGGAGCGTCGCTCGACAACGCGAATGGGATGCCACTGCGAAGGAACGAGGAGCAGCGGTACAGGTCGGCGTGGTCCTCGGGTGCGGTGCCGTCGAGGAAGTCGTCGCCGCGGTCGGCGAGGAATCCGGGTTGGGTGACCACTTTCAGCCCCAGGCAGCGGATGGCGGGGAGTGCTTCTACGGGAACCACGGCCGCGTGCTCGACACGGTCGCCCGAGAGGGTGCCAGTCTGCTCCAGCGCCGCGAGAAGCAGGGCGAGCGAGGCGGCCGTGACCGTGTGCACGGCGACGGGACGGCCGACCCGGTGTGCGGCGTGGATCTCCCCCGTCAGCCGGGCGAAGTCCGGCAGCCCGGAGTCCGCGAGGACGATCTTCCAGGGGCCGGGCGCCGACCACGCGTCCGCCGCGGTGCCGAGCGGCGCCCCGAGCAGTAGGAGCCGTTGGGGCAGGCGACCGCTCCTCGCCTCCTCGGCCAGCTTGTCGGCGGTATCGGGAGACAGACCCGGCGTGGCGTCGGTGACCGTGGTGATGCCGTAGCGCGCGAGTCGACGGCCTACAGCGGCCAGGGACGGCGCAGCGGCCTCGGGCAGCCGTTCGCGCAGCCAGGCGTCGGCGCGCCACAACCGGCCCGTCGGCCGTCCGGCGGTATCGCGTTCGATCCCGGCATGGCGTGCATGAGCGAGGCCGACCAGTTCGGCCGCACGGGAGTTGAGCACCCACAGGGCGCCGCTGCGATGCTGGAGGCGCAGCGGGACGTCCGGGCGCAGCGCGTCGAGCCCGGTGGCATCCAGCGGCCCGGCGACCCGTTCGTCATAGCGCACGCCCCGGATCCAGCCGTGCCGATCCGGAGCCGCCTTGTGCAGGGCCGTCCGTAGTGCCGTACGGTCGCGGACGTCGGGAGGACCGCATCGCACGGAGGAGAACGCGGCCGCCAGCGCGAACAAGTGGAGGTGGTGGTCCGTCAGGCCGGGCAGCAGGGCACCGCCCGCCGCGTCGATCTCCTCTTCACCGGACGCACGCATCAGCGACGGACCGAGATCCTCGACCAGTCCATCCCGGACGCGGATGGAGCACCGTCGGCCGTCGACCTCCGCGTCCCGGACCAGCAGCCCGTTCACGGCACCCGGATCCCCAACTCGTGCAGCACCGTGGCGGTGTCGGCTCCGCTCGCCGAGGCGGCGGCGACCGGACGGCGGGGACGCGGGGCGGCCGCCGGGAACGACCTGCCGCCGAGGTCCACCAGCCAGCCGTCGCCGCGTCGAACGAGTCGGGCGTCGCCGGCGGATACCGAAAGGGTGGTGGACACCACGTCGGCCATCGACACGTCCCGGACCACGCCGCCTCCGCCAGGCTGTTCGGAGAGAGCGAGCGCGGCGGCCAGGAGCCCGGTGAGCGGGTCGGCCACGGCGTCACCGGTGAACACGGGAAGCCCGTGCACGTCCACGCCCAGGAGCCCACGGGAGGCGGCCACGTCGTCGCCGAAGCCGACCCGTCCCGACGTGCGCCCGTACGCCGTGATCGAGATCCAGGTGCAGCCGCGGGCCGCCTCCGCCTCGGCGTCGAGTCCGAACCCTGCCAGGGCACGGGGCCGGGAGGCTTCTATGATCACGTCCGCCCGGCCCACCAGCTCGTGCAGGGCGGCGCGACCGCGCGCGTTTGTGGGATCGAGCACGACCGAAGCATGCCCCGCGTGCAGCAGGTCGTAGAAGGCGGGATCGCCGAATCGGGCACCGTCCGGCCGGGTGGGGGTCTCCACCTTGACCACCCTGGCCCCCGCCGTGCCCAGCAGGTGCGCGCAGAGCGGCCCCGCCCACAGGGCACTGAAGTCGACCACCAGCAGGCCTGCCAGGTCCCGCGGCGCCCCCGGCAGCGGGCAGGTGCGTTCGGGCCGGGGCCGGACCGCGCCGCCGGCGAGACCGAGGAGTTCCACCCGCTCGTCCAGGTCCGCGCCGTCATGCGCGGCAAGCCAGTGGGCCAACTGGCCGGGAAGTGCTTCGACGTCGAGATCCCGGCCGATCAGCGCGCTCCACAGCGGGGGGTCGTCCGGGCGTGCGTCGGATACGGCGGCCCAGCCGTCTCCGGTGCGCAGCAGCCGACAGCTGCCGCCCACCGAGACCCGCCCCTGCCGTTCGCGCCGGAGGAGTGCGGCCCGCTCGGCAAGGAGGCGGGCGCCGTCGAGCCGCGCACCTCCGGCGGCGGCGATGTAGTCAGTCAGCCAGGAGGCGAAGGTTGCCGCCGCGCCAGGGGGAAGCAGAGGAGGTCCCTCGGGATGGCCGGTCAGGAGGGGGAGGCCGCTGCGAGCCCAGTCCTCCGCGATCCGGGAGGGGTTGGTGACGGGCCACGGACGGGCCGACTCCATGGCGCCGACGGGGAGCCGGTCCGAGGAGGAGGTCGGTTTGGCGTCGGGTTCTCGGCGCCGGGAGGACGGTGTCGTGCTCCCAGGCGCCCGGTCGACCATGCGGGGATGATAGATGAGAGATGTGTCTGCGACTACAGCAATCTCCATAGGCGATCTTGTGGCCGGGGCGGCGGACGCCGACCTCCTGGACGCCGAGGCGAGGCCGACCCGGCCGCTGATGATCGTCGACTTGGACTCGGCGTCGACATCTTCCGCCGCCGATGTACAGCGCGCCGCACGCCGGGCCCGTGACAGCAGCCGGCTGCTGATCGGACGTACCAGCCGAGCGGTTCCCGACTGTCCTGGCGACCTCCTGAGCGCCCTGGACCTGACGCTCGTACGGGCTCCCCTCGACAGCCTCTGCGCAGTGGACGCTGCCGGGTCCGCGGCCACGGTCGCGGTGGCCGACCCGGCGGCCGAGGCGGAATACCTGCGCGATCGGGCGGAGGCGCAGCCGCAGGCCGCCTTGGTGTTGCGCCAACTCCTCCGGATGTCCGGGCGGTTGCCGGTGCCGCAGGCCCTGGACGTGGAGTCGCTGGCCTACTCGACGCTGCTCGGCGGGGCCGGCTTCACCAGGTGGCTCGCGGCCCGCGGGCCACGCCCCGCGCCGCCTCCCGCGGTCGGCGACCCGGTGTTGGTGCGCCGCGAGGGCCCCGCCCTGCGGATCACGCTCAACCGGCCGGAGCGGCGTAACGCCCACGGCGCGGAACTGCGTGACGCCCTCGTCGCGGCAGTCGATGTCGCGGTCTGGGACGACGGCGTGCGTGAGGTGGTTCTCGACGGCAATGGGCCTTGCTTCAGCTCCGGTGGCGACCTGGACGAGTTCGGCACTGCCACGGACCTCGCCGCCGCGCATCTGGTCCGCACCCGAGCCGGTGCCGCGCTCCGCCTGCATGCCCTTGGGGAACGGCTCACCGCGAGACTCCACGGGCCCTGCGTCGGCGCGGGCATCGAACTTCCGGCCTTCGCTTCCCGCATCCTGGCTGCCCCGGACGCCACCGTCCGCCTGCCCGAACTGGCCATGGGCCTGATTCCCGGTGCCGGAGGCACGGTCGGCATCCCACGCAGGATCGGCCGCCAGCGCACTTTGTACCTGGTCCTCGACGGCCGTGCCGTCTCTGCCGAACGCGTCCTGGTCTGGGGGTTGGTGGACCGGGTCGAGGAGTGAGGTGTCGGCCGGGGCCGAGTTCTACGCCGCGGCCAGGACGGGCATGGCCATCGTCCTCGTCTGCTGGACGGGCTCAGCGGCCTCGGCGGGGCGGGTGGCGAAGACGTAGATGCGCAGGAGGACGAAGCGGCCTATGCCGGCGAGGCCGGAGGCGCCGAGGTAGACGATCTGCTCGGTGAGCATCCCCGGGGAGGGCTGCAGGAGATGCAGGGCGAATACGGCGATGCTGGTCGCCAGGTAGGCGGCGGTGGCCGAGCCTGCGGACTGCCAGTGGTCTCGCCAGCCTGCACGGCGCCCCTTGGCGAAGGTGAAGCGGGCGTGGAGTTCGGTGCACAGCAGGGTGGAGGTGACGGTGATGATCGCGTTGGAGAGCGCCCAGGGCATGGTCAGGGCCAACAGCGGCACGGCGAAGCTGGAGAGGAGGCCGATGCCGCCACCGAAGATCACGAATCGGATGAAGGAGTCCAAGGGGCCGGGAGCGGCCGGGGTCGCCGCCTCGGGCTTGTTCGCGAGCAGCGACTTCATGGCGTCCTTCCGGAGGGGCGCGGAACCCCGGGAGATTTAATTACTTGACTCACTCAAGCATAAATAGATTGCTTGACTTACGCAAGTACATGCTTCTGTGGCCATGCTGAGCCGCCGATGCGCGAGGCCTTGTCTCCGTGGGTCCCCGGCCCTTGAGGTGACGGTCCACGCCCGGCCGGTCATTTCCGGCTTCCTGTGTCCTCGGCCGCCATGGGCGACCCGGGCCGACCCGCGTTCGACGCCGAACGGCGCCGGTGCGTCGAGTGGTACCCGCGGGACGGCAAGCCGGGGCTCTCCCCGGATTCGCGAGAGTTCACCGCCGCTGCCGGTTATGTCGCTGAGGCCGAACGCATCGGCCGGTCCTGAGTGTTCGCCGCGTTTCTGCCCCTCGCCGCAACTGCACCCCCCGGTGCCACGGCGAGCCACCCGCGTGCAGTGGATCGACGGGTCTTCCGCGACCTCGGGCGCCCGTCCGCAGTCGTCCTTCCGGCGGGGCGCGCCACGTGGTGGAGAACCGGTTGGTTCCGCCTGCGCACCCTCGCTTGAGCCTCCCGCCCGCCAGGGCGGGGACGGCGCGAACCGGCGAACTCAAGAAGATCGCTCTCGATCCCACCCCTGGTCACATAATTTTTTAAATGATAGATTTTCGTCACCGAAGCATCCTGGAGCCTCCATGCCAGCTGATCCCGTCCTCGCCGAGAAGATGCATCTGCTTCGTGACCTCAACTGGCAGGACACCCAGACCGCTCCCGAAGCCATGAGCCGGTTCATGGACCTCTTCCGCAATCCCGGCGAGTGGAGCATGCCGAATGACGTCACCGTCGAGGACTGCACCATTCCGGGACCGCACGGCAAAGTCCCCCTGCGGATCCACACCTCTCCCCGTGGACGATGTGCACACGGCTTGGCTGTGGCTCGCCGAGTCCGGCCTGTGCCCGTCCGCACCCATCGGTCTCGGCGGTGCGAGCGCGGGCGCGGCACTCGCCCTCTCCACCGCGGTCCGGCTCCGCGACCGGGAAGAACCCCGCCCGGACGACCCGCTGCTCGCCCATCCCCTCGCTCACTTCCCGACGTCGGCGCTGGACGACGAGACCGCGGCGGAAGTGCGAGAGCTGCCGCGGATGCTGGGGTTCACCGCCCCGTCGATCGAGCACGTGGTGCGCAACTATGTGGGGCGCGTGAGCGACCTGCCCGCGGCTGCGGTGCCCGGTGCGGCGAACCTCGAGGGCCTTCCTGCAATCGCCGTCGTCCTCTCCGAGTACGACGAACTCCGCCCCTTCGGCGACCTGCTCGCCCGGCAGCAGGAGGAATCCGGTGTCTTTGTCCGGACCTACCTCGCCGCAGGAATGATCCACGGACACCTGAACCGCGGTCCCTCCCTGAAGGAGGCCGGCCGCTCACTCGACTTCTTCGCGACCGCACTCGCCCACTGACCGGCCTCAGTTCCTGAGAGAGAGTCCATCATGCCCAGCAAGACACATCAGTGGATCTACGAGCTTCTCGAGAACCGACGCGCCGGCGGCCCTGTCAGCCTGGAAGCCGAGCGCGCGCAGGCCGAGCAGTACGCCACCCAGATCCCCCTCCCCGCGGACGTGACCGAGACCGAACTGCCCGGCGCCCTGCCCGGCTCGCTCCAGTGGACCCCCGCATCACCGCGCAAGGACCTGATCGTCATCCACATCCACGGCGGAGGCTTCCGCGTCGGCGTGCCCGGCGGGGACCGCCGGTACGGTGGAACACTCGCCAAACGCCTGGGCGCCCGCGTCGTCGGACCCGCCTACCGGCTCGCCCCCGAAAACCCGTTCCCGGCCGGCCTGGACGACTGCGAGGCCGCGTACGAACTCGTCCGCTCCCAGCACCCGCAGGCCCGCATCGTCCTCACCGGCTCCTCCGCCGGCGCCGGACTGGCCGCCTCGCTCCTGCTGCGCCGCAAGGACGCCGGCGACGCCACCCCGCTGGCCGGCGTGCTCTTCTCCGGTGTCTTCGACCTGCGCCCGGGGACGTACAACACCGGCAGCTGGGTCCGCAACGCCCCCACCGACCCGATCATCAGCACCGAGCGCGGGCCCCAGATCGCCGCCGACTATCTGGGCGGCCAGGATCCGCTGACCCCGTACGCCTCCCCTGCCCTGGATGACCTGGCCGGGCTGGCCCCGCTGCTCATCCAGGCATCCGGCGCCGAGACCCTGCTCGACGACTCGTTCCTTCTCGCTTCCCGTGCCGCCGCGGCCGGTGTCGAGACCGCGCTCGAGGTCTGTCCCGGCATGCTGCACGGCTGGACCGTCATGGTCGGCTTCCTCCCCGAGGCCGACGAGGCCCTCGAGCACGTCGCCGCCTTCGTGGAACGCGTCGCCGCGGGCCGGATCGTCGATGGCACCGGCATCCACGACGACCCCGCAGTACTCAGCCAACTGTCTCGATAGCCCACGGGCACACAGGCGCTGGACGACAGGCCGTGCAGGGCGCGTAGATGCCGGCGCTGCTCCCTCCCCGCCGGACGTCGGGGAAGTACTCGAAGCTCGACGTCATCAGGTAGTAGTCCTCGCCCACCCGGCAGATCGAAGGGTCCGGGTGGAAGCCGGGGATGATCGGGTTGACGTTGACGGCCATGTGCAGTCCTCCAAGGTGCTGCGCGCCTGCTCGGGCCCGTGCCGCGAGAGCCTTCGGCAACCCTAGTCCTTAATTTTTTGAGCACTAGATTTTTAACGCGTGTGCGGACCGGTCCCTTCGGCAAAGTGTCCACTGGAAAGCGAACGTCGGGGCCATAAGATGTCCATCGAACACTCGGCAATCGGCCGGGGTGCTCCGCGAGGTGTCCCTCGGCGGTGGGCGTGGCGACGGGAGGGGCATGTCGAGGCAGGCCGAGGGCGGTTCTCATCGTGCGGCGCCGGTCCATGTGGATCCCGAGGACGTCTCCGTCCTGACCGCGTTGTCCGCGGTCGCCGATCCGGTACGCATCCAGCTGATCCGGGAGCTGGCGGGCTCCGCTGACTGGACGCGCAGCTGCGGAAGCTTCGACGTACCCGTCGGCAAAGCCGCACTCAGCCACCACTTCGCGGTCCTGCGTGGCGCCGGCCTGGTCGAGCAGCGGGACGCGGGGGCCAAGCGGGTCAACCGACTGCGCCGCGAGGAGTTCGAGGCGCGCTTCCCTGGATTGCTCGCCCTCCTGCTCCGCGTCGACGACGCCGACTGATTCGGAGTGGGCGCTCGCCAGCCCATGGAGTCCACATGAACCGCACGTCCTTCATGACCTGAAGTACGGTCTGACGAGGGACGAGCCAGCGAAACCACGAGGCCCCTACCGCAAGAGCGCCGTACGCCGGGAGCAGATCCTCCAGGCCGCCTACGAGGCCATCGACGTGCACGGAGAGAAAGCCTCCCTTCAGGACATCGCGGACCGGGTCGGGGTGACGCAGCCGGCGCTGACGTACTACTTCCCTACCCGGGGCGATCTGCTGCTCGCGGTGCTGGAGCGGCGGGACGTGGTGGGCAAGGCGTCGTCGGCCGAGTCGCCGCGGAGAGCGAGAACTTGGTCGAGAGCATGGCGGCGAGCGCCCGGCACACCACCAATCACCCGGGTCTCGCCAAGTTGTACGTCACGCTCTCGGCGGCGGCCACCGATCCGGAGAGCCCCGCGCACAGCTATTTCGAGAACCGCTACAACAGGCTCGCCGCCGAGGTCGCGCGGGACTTCGAGAAGCAGCGGCGGACCGGAGGGATCCGGGCCGACGAATCGGCCGACCACCTGGCCAGGGCGCTGCCGGCGGTCCTGGACGGCCTACAGATCCAGTGGATGCACGACCGCCGACCCCGGCGCCCTCCCCTCGGAGTGGGGGCCACTCCCTCGGCGTGACTCCTCAACCCGGCCCACTCCCTTCGCGTACGGGCGTGTGTTGTGGAGAGCCGTGCCCCCACGGCGGGCCGGGGAAAGGAGACGGAGTGGAGCCGCCTGCGTCCAGCGTGATCGATGACGCGCCGGCCAGAAGCGGGCGTCCGCGCGCCACCTCGCGGGCCAACTTGGAGCGCCTCGGTTTCGAGTTGTTCGAGCGCAAGGGCTTCGACGACACCACGGTCGACGACATCGCGGCCGCAGCGGGTATCGGGCGCCGGACGTTCTTCCGTTACTTCGCCTCCAAGAACGACCTGGTGTGGGGCGACTTCGAGGGCCAACTGGCACGGCTGCGCGAACTGCTGGGGGCCGTGCCCGATCATGTGCCGACCATGGAAGGGCTCCGTACCACCATCGTCGAGTTCAACAGCTTCGACCGTGAGGTGGTGCCGTGGCACCGCCGCCGGATGGAGCTGATCCTTCGGGTACCCGCACTGCAGGCCGACTCCGCGCTGCGCTACAACTCCTGGCGGTTGATCGTCACCGAGTTCGCCGCGGCCCGGGCCGGACTGCCGCCGACGGCCCTGGAGCCGCGCCTGATCGGCAGCGTCGCGCTGGCCACCTCCGTCGCGGCCTACGAGCTGTGGTTGGAGGACGACACGGCGGAGCTTTCGGACCTGCTCGACGAGGCGTTCCGGCGGCTGGCCGCCGGCTTCTGAGCGGCCGAGGGAGCGCGGCGCGGAAATCGAGGAAGCAGGGCGGCCGCCGACGACACCGTTGGCCGTGAGCCGCGCGCCCAGCAGGACGGGATGCTCCACAGCGCCGAGCTTTCGGGCGATGCGTGCCCTGGTCGGCCCGCACGCGGCGACGGCCGCAGGCACTTCTGGGCTGCGTCCGCACGCCCCCGGCGGGCGACTGGGCCTGGAACTCGCGTTGCTCCTTCGGCATGTGCGGGAGATGGAGCAGTGACGAGGGTCAGGCACCACTGCCGGAGCCGCCGTCGCCCGAGGGGAAGGAAGGAGGCGCAGGCGCCACTCCCTCCAACGCCAGGGTGAGCGCGCGGGTCGCTGCCGTGGCACGGGCGGCCGGGGCTTCCAGGTCGTGCAGCGCACCTCTGATCATCCTCGTCAGCAGGAAGACGTCTTCGCCGGACAGGTCGCGCCGGACCATGCCCGCGGCCTTCGCCTCGTTGAGCGGCGCCTTGAGGATCTCGGCCAGCCGGGCCTTGGCCTTCGCCGCCGCGGGGCGGAGAGCCGGATCCTGCCGCGCCAGGGCACCCAGGGCATGGGAGCCGACCATGCGCTCGGCGATGCCGCGCATCAGGACGAAGAACGCGCCCGGATCCCCGGCGCAATCGGCTGCCAGTCGCTCGAGCTCGCCGACCTCCTCGGCCATCACGGCCGCCGCGAGGTCGCCGCGGTCGGGGAAGTTGCGGTACAGCGTCCCCTGCCCGACACCCGCACGCCGTCCGACCTCGGAGAGCGGGAAGTCGGCCGACTCGGCGAACAGCTCTCTGGCCGCGTTCACGATCGCCTGCCGGTTGCGCCGGGCGTCCCGCCGCCTCGGTTCTTCACCTGCCGTAGACATGTCAGCAGGGTACCGGACATACCGTCCAGATTTTGCGACCCTTCATCAGTAGTCACTCACGGATTCTTTCGGAATAATTGGACGACCTGTCCGGTTCGTCGCTACGGTCTTCGTACCGGACAAGCAGTCCGGTTCAGCTCTCGGCCGGCTTCTGCGCCGTGCCCTCGCTCGTGTTTCCGACGGGTAGGTGGGTCTCGTCGAGGCGGCGCGTCACCATCGCGCGGGCACCTCCCGCAGCCCGCCGACGCTCAGCCCCTCCACTCGCTGCAACTCCTCAACCAGCAGGGCCAGTTCGAGGTTCGGCAGCTTGCGCAGCAGGACCTCCAGGACGACCTGGAGTTCGGTACCGGCCAGGAACTGGCCCAGGCAGGAGTGGATTCCGCCGCCGAAGGTGAGGTGGGGATTAGGGCCGCGGGTGAGGTCCATCTCCTCCGGCTAGGGGAAGACCTGCTCGTCACGGTTGGCGGCGGACAGGAGGCAGAACACCGTGGTGCCGCTTGTTCCCACCGGGTGCGGTCGGCAGGAGCATGGCGACCATCTTGCCGATCATGTTCGCGGTGGTCTCGTGCCCGGCGACCAGCAGACCCATGCCGGTTGCGACGAGTTACTGTCGCTGAGACCCTCGCCCTCCGCCGGGCTCTCGTCGATCAGCATGCTGGTGATGTCCTCGCCGGGCCGGGCCCGCTTGGCCACGACGAGGTCCGTCATGTAGGTCAGGAAGTCGGCGTGGGCCGCCTTGGTCTCGTCCTTGGTGTAGCGATCGACGTTCAGGAACGTGTCGGATCAGTACGAGAAGCGGTCCCGGTCCTCGGCGGACGCGCCGCTCGGCCGACCGATTGGCTGCGGCCAGGGTAGTCCGGGCCTGGCGAAGCAGACGACCGGGGAGCCCGCAGCCGTCGCGGGGACGGGCAGGTGCACCCGTGGCCGCGATCGAGGCTGACTCGCCGAAACCGGGGGCATCGGTGACGTCGAGCATCGGGTCGACTCGTTGCATGGCGTCGTGTTCCTGCCGGCCGGTCCGTCGTCGGCCGGATCGAAATCGAACAGCCCTGAGCGGGGCGGGGACCGGAGACGAGGCATCGCCCACTGCCGGTCCCCGCCCCGCTCAGCGCGTCGGGGAGGGCATGATGACCCTCACCCCTCCGTCAGCCGGATCGCCACGGCCGGGCAGACGGCAACGGCGTGCCGTACGTCGTCGAGCAGCTCGTCGCCGGGGCGCTCGTCCAGCAGGAAAGCGATGCCGTCCTCGTCCCTCTGGTCGAAGACGTCGGGGGCGGCCATGACGCACTGCCCCGATGCCACGCACTTCGGTTCGTCCAGTTCCACACGCATGTTTGTCTCCGGTGTTCGTTCGTGCTCTGGGGCGTAGGCCGGGGTTACCAGGTCACCGGCAGTTCGTAGAGGCCGTAGACGATGCCGTCGTTCTTGAAGGGGAGCTTCTCCAGCTCCGTGGCCAGGCGCAGGGTGGGCACGCGGCGGAAGAGCGTGCCGAAGGCGACCTGGAGCTCCAGACGTGCCACGGGCTGGCCGAGGCACTGGTGGATGCCATAGCCGAAGGCCTGGTGGCGACGGGCGTCGCGGTGCACGTCGAGCCGGTCGGGGTCGGGGAAGTGGCCTTCTTCCCAGTTGGCGGTGTTGCTGGGCAGGACCAGGCCCTCACCGGCGCGGATGGTCTGCCCGCCGATCTCGATGTCCTCCAGGGCGATACGGCGATTACCGAGGTGGATGATGGTGAGATACCGCAGGAGCTCGTCGACGGCGCGGGCGAGGACCTGCGGGTCGTCGGTGTCGCGGACGATCGCGAGCTGGTCGGGGTGCTCGAGCAGGGCCACGGTGCCCAGCGCGATCATGTTTGCGGCGGTCTCGTGACCCGCGCCGAGCAGCAGCAGGCCCATGGAGGTGGCCTGGCGGCGGGTCAGCTCGCCGGCGCTCAGGCGTGCGGCGAGTTCGGAGAGCAGATCGTCGGTGGGGTTGCCGAGCCGGGCCTGGATCTGTTCGTCGAGGTATTCCAGCAGGGCGTGGTGGGCAGCGGCCACCTCTGCCTGGTCGGCATCGTGGCGCATGCCCACCGCGCTTTTGTTCTGGAAGAACTCGTGGTCCTCGTACGGGATCCCCAGCAGTTCGCAGACGACCAGCGAGGGCAGCGGCAGGGCCAGGGCGCTGACCAGGTCGGCCGGCTGCGGTCCCGCCAGCATGGCGTCGATGAACTCGTCGGTCATGCGCTGGACGGCGGGCCGCATGGCCTCGACGCGCTTGACGGTGAAGGCACCGGAGATCATCCGCCGGATCCGGGCGTGTTCGGGGTCGTCCATGTTGAGGAACGCGGGCTCCACGCCGCGCTCGGCGACCTCGCGGAAGGCGGGGTTCATGTAGGGGAAGCCCGGGCGCCGCTGGTCGACGCTGCACCGCGGGTCGGCCAGCAGGGTGCGCTGGTCGTCATAGCGGGTGACGAGCCAGGGGGTGGACCCGTCCCAGATCCGGATCTTCGACAGGGGCTGGTCGGCACGCAGTTGTTCGTCGTGCAGTTGCCGCAGCCCGGCCGGCGGGGCGAACGGGCATCGGGCGTCCCTCGGCATCGGGAACTGGGGGACGGACTCGTCCTGGGTGTGGGCCAGGGCCTGGTTCATTTCACTCCTCTTGGTGGGGGGAGAGAAAGCCTCGCGCGGGGGAGCGAGGCTTCCGGTCAGTAGGCCGACGGGAAGCCGCCGGGTAAGGGGCCGAACCGGGGCGGCGCCCCGGCCGGTACGGCGGAGCCGAATGCCGGACGGTCCGCAGTGCGGACGTTCACCTGGCGAGCACGGCGGTCCAGCCGCCGTCGACCGGGATATTGGTGCCGGTGATGTAGGAAGCGCGGTCCGATGCCAGGAACAAGGCCAGTTGGGCGACCTCCTCCGCCTCACCCGGGCGGCCGAGTGGTGGCTTGCCGGGGGCGTCGGCGACAGTCCTCCCCGCTGCCTTCAGGGCGTTGAGGACCATGTCCGTCATGATCGTGCCGGGGGAGATGGCGTTGACCCGGATTCCCTCCGGGCCATGCTCCGCTGCCGCGGACCGGGTCAGGGAGATGACGCCTCCCTTGGCCGTGGAGTAGACGCTCGACATGGGTGACGTGCTCGCCATGGCCGCGACGGACGCCCAGTTGACGATCGAGCCACCGCCGGTCTCACGCATTGCCCGGACGCCGTGCTTGATGCCCCAGAAGACGCCTTTCAGGTCGATCGAGAGGATTCGGTCGTACGTCTCCTCCGGAACGTCGGCGAGGCGGCCGCCGGAGGCGATGCCCGCCACGTTGAGCACGGTGTCGACGCGTCCGAATTCATGGATCGCGGTCTCGAACAGGGCGATGACGTCCTCCTCCGCGGAGACGTCACAGTGGGCCGGCACGACGGAGGAGCCGAACTCCGCCGCGGTGTCCTTCTCCTTGCCGCTGATATCGGCGGCCACCACCTTGGCGCCCTCCCTCGCGAACAACTGCGCGCAGGCCTTGCCCATCCCGGTGCCGGCTCCGGTGATCACCGCCACCTTTCCGTCCATCTCACCCATCGCTGGTCCTCTCTTCTGTGGTTGTCCACGGAGTGGTGCCTGAGTAAGTCCCCCGACTTTAAATCAACGGGTTCATTTAAACAGTAGGGAGGGGGATACTCAAGCGCAAGTAAAGAACTGGCGGGGCAGGCCTCTGCCCTGATGCGTGTCCCGAGAGGTGGTGGCGGTGGCCGGAAGTACGTGGCGGGCCGAGCAGGTCAGTGTGACGCGCGAGGCGCTGCTGACGGCGGCAGAGCGGCTGTTCGCCGAGCGCGGCGTGTACGCCGTCAGTCATCGGCAGATCGTCCAGGCGGCCGGCCAGGGCAACAATGCCGCGGTCCGCTACCACTTCGGCACGAAGGCGGACCTGATTCGTGCGATCTCCCGCAGGCACGCTGAGGAGATGGAGCACATCCGCGCACGCATGCTGGCGGACATCGCCCACTCCGCAGAGCTGCGGGACTGGGTGGCCGGCCTGGTCCGACCGGTCACCGAGCACCTCGACGCACTGGGCAGCCCCAGCTGGTACGCCCGGTTCGCAGTGCAGGTCCGCGCCGATCCGGCCCTGCACGCGATGGTGGTCGAGGACTCCTTCGCCGCCGCCCCCGCGCTTCAGCGGCTCCTCGGCGGCCTGGCCGGGTGCCTGCCCCACCTGCCGGTGGAGGTGCACGCGGAACGTGCGGTCATGGCACGGCATCTGGTCTTCCAGGTGGCCGTCGATCGTGAGCGGGCCCTCGCCGAGAACACTCCCACCTTCCATGAGGCCTGGGACGACGTGGCGAGCAGTCTCATCGAGGTGATCATCGCGTTGTGGCGGGCGCCGGCTGTGCCTTCCGTGTGAGCGGAGGGAAGGGCGCCCCCGGAGCGTCAGGAGTACCTGCCCGAGGCCGACGCGTCGGCGGCGACGGCGAAACCCCGAAGCGCCTCCCTCACGGGAAAGGCGTGGGTCAATGCCTTTCCTGACAGCTGGATCTGCGAGCGGCCGAGGTTGACTCGCCACCGTCATACGGCAGATGCGCGCCCGGTTTCGTGACGCCGCAGAAGCCCACGGGGATGATGCCGACGACTACGTGTTCGGCGCCAACGCCGCGGGCTTCTTTCGCGTCGCCGAGGCGAAGACGGCCCGGGGTGTCGGGTGAACCGGCCTCCGTGAGGTGCCCCGGCGTAAGAGTGGGGGCGACAAGCCTGTTCATGAATTTTGTTGGGTGATAGATTTTGGGCTGCTTGCGATGGGCAGCCCGGGCGACAGTCCCGAGGGAACTCAGACAGGAAGAGGACGCGCATGTCCGCCCCCCCACACCGCGTCCCGCTCCACAGACCCTCAGCTCGACTTCGACGCCCTGCGTGCGAGATACCGCGCCGAGCGCGACCGCCGGATCTGCCCCGACGGCAACGCCCAGTACCGGGGGCCGGCGGTGAGTTCGGCTACTACGCCGAAGACCTCCACGTCGATGAGGCGTGGGGGCTCGACCAGCCGGTCGGCATCACCGTCCCCGTGCTCTCCGAAGGACTCGACCACCCCGTGGACGTGGCCGCCGCCGGGCACGTCCCGAACCGAGCCCGCCCTGTTCACCCATGGAATGACCGGCTCGCCCCGCCTCTTCGCCGGTCTCGCCGCCGCCCGGACGGCTCCCTCCTCCTAACGGCCAACGGCGAAGGAACCGTGTGGCAGTTGCGGCCCGGGCACTGGTCCGCACCGCAGACGGCCACCCAGACAGCAAGGAGCAGCACATGACAGGTACGGGTCTTAAGGGCCAGAGCGTCGTCGTCACCGGCGCCGCATCCGGAATCGGCAGGGCGACGGCACTCGGATTCGCGCGAGAAGGCGCCCGGGTCGTGGTCGCAGACCTCGACCGGTCGGGCGCCGAGAACACCGTCAAGGAGATAGACGCGGCGGGGGGAGCCGCCCTCGCGGTCGCCGGAGACCTGAGCGACCAGCAGATCGTGGACACGGTCGTCGACCGGACCATGGAGGCCTATGGCCGTTTGGATGTGCTGGTGAACAACGCCGGGATCATGGACCGCATGTCCGCCGTCGGCGAGACCGACGACGCCGAGTGGGAGCGGGTCATCCGCATCAACCTGACCGCACCGTTCCTGCTCACCCGTGCTGTCCTGCCGCACATGCTGGCCGCCGGACGCGGCTCGATCATATTCACCGCTTCGGAGGCCGGTCTGCGCGGCAGCGCGGCGGGCGCCGCCTACACCGCGTCCAAGCACGGCATCGTCGGCCTGGTGAAGAACCTGGCCGTCATGTACCGAGGCCAGGGCATCCGGGCCAACGCCGTCGCCCCAGGACCCACCGCCACCAACATCCAGGTGGACGCCGGTCCAGAAGCCCACGGGCCCGCCGTCGTGGGCCCCTTGATCGGTGCCACCATGGGCCGGCACGGTACGGCGGAGGAACAGGCCGTCACCCTCGTCTTCCTTGCCTCCGACGCCGCCTCCTTCATCAACGGCGCCGTCCTGCCGGTCGACGACGGCTGGGCCGCCGTCTGACAGAAGGGCAGTTCCCTTGAGCTTGGCTTACCCTCAGGTCGCAACCGTCCACGGACCGGTTCGCGGCGAACGCCGGGCGGACGGCGTCCTGCGCTTCCTCGGGATCCCCTATGCCCAGCCGCCCGTCGGTGAGCTGCGGTTCGCCGCGCCCGCGCCGCCCGAACCGTGGACCGAGCCGCTCGACGCGACCGCGTACGGGCCAACGGCGCAGCATCGCCCAGTCACCGCCGTCACCACCATCCCCGAACCCACCGTCCCCGGCGACGAAGTCCTCAACCTCAACGTCTTCACCCCGGACACCGCCCCGGACCGACCCCTGCCGGTCCTCGTCTGGATCCACGGCTGCGGCTACGTCGCCGGGTCCGCGGCGAGCCCCTGGTACGACGGGGCCGCGTTCAACCGGGACGGTGTCGTCCTGGTCTCCGTCGGTTACCGGCTCGGCATCGAGGGCTTCCTGCATCTCGACGACGCTCCGGACAACCGCGGCGTGCTGGACTGGATCGCTGCCTTGGAGTGGGTCCGGGAGAACATCGCCGCGTTCGGCGGCGACCCGGAGAAGGTCACCGTCGCCGGTCAGTCCGCGGGCGCCGGCGCCGTTCTGACCCTGCTCTCCGTCCCCACCGCCCGAGGGCTGTTCCGCGGGGCGATCTCGGCATCCGGCATCCTCATGCGCCCGGACGGTCCCGAGGTCGCGCGTGCCGCCGCCCGGCTGTTCACGTCCCGTACCGGAGTACCGGCGACCGCTGCCGCACTGGGCGGGCTCGGCCACGACAAGCTGTTCGAGCTGCAGACCCGGCTTCTGGAGCCGGGACAGGACCGCGAGGGGCTGCCTCCCATGCAGACCCTGGCGCCGTTCGCCGACGGCACGCTGATCCCGGAACCCGTCTCCACGGCCCTGACAGAATGTGACGGAGGGGACGACGTACCGCTTCTGCTGGGCTGTACCGCGCACGAGTTCAACGTGCTCCCAGAGCTACCGCCCGTGCCGCCGCTGCCTTCGCTCCTCGCCTTCCTCGGTCTGGACCCGGACCGGACGGAGTACTACGAGAACCTGGCACCGGAAGCGTGCTTCGGCCAGGCGCTGACCGACGCCACGTTCCGGGCCCCGGCCCTGGGTGTCGCCGACGCCCGCGCCGCCCGCCAACGCCCCACCTGGCTCTATGAGTTCACGTGGACCTCACCGGTGAACGGGGCGGCATTCCACTGCCTCGACGTGCCGTTCGCATTCGACCTGCTGCACGCCGAGGGCGTCACGGCGGCGGCGGGCACCGAGCCCCCGCAGCCTCTCGCCGACGCGATGCACCGGGCGTGGGTCGCCTTCGTACGGGACCTGGACCCAGGAAAGGAGTGGCCTCCCTACACGCCGGACGAGCGGAAGGCGATGGTCTGGTCCGCCGAGCCCCGGGCCGAGGCCGACCCGCTGCGCCAAGTCCGCGCCATCTGGTCCGACTGATCGCGCACAGGCAGAAAGGAACACAGGTGTTCCAACGACTCGCACGCACCCGTCTCGCACGTCTCTTCCTCGTCGCCGCAACCGCGTTGGTGCTGCCCACCGCCGTCGCCGCACCGGCCGACGCCCAGGAACCGGCCCGGTCCGGCACCCGTTGCGCATCCGCCGACTCCGGCCTCACCACCGTCCCCGTGACCTCCGCCGGCACCACCTACCCCGTCTCGCTGTACATCCCCCGCGGGTACACCGGCCGGCACCCCGTCCCGCTCGTCCTCAACCTGCACGGCAGCGGCGCCACCGGGCTCTACCAGCTCGCCCTCAGCGACATGCAGAAGGCCGCGGACAAGTACGGGTTCCTGGTAGCTGTGCCCAATGGCGGTACCCCGCAGCCGCAGGGCGGCTACACCTGGGTCATACCCGGCGTGCCCAACACCTCCGGTCAGCCGCCCTCCCCGGACGACCGCGACGACGTCCGGTTCCTCTCCGACACCATCGACGCCGTCTCCGCCGGCTACTGTGTCGCCCCGCGGCGGGTGTACGCCACCGGCTTCTCCGGCGGAGCCCGGATGACCTCGCTGCTCGCCTGCCGCCTGGCCGACCGGATCGCCGCCGTCGCCCCGGTCGCCGGTCTCCGTGCGGGCAATCCGGACCCGTCGGACCCGAACCGACCCCAACCGGGCGGCTGTTCCCCCTCGCGCCCGGTTCCCGTCCTGACCTTCCACGGGCAACAGGACAGGACCAATCCGTACACCGGTGGCGGGAGCGCCTACTGGCAATACTCGGTTCCCGAGGCCTTCACCCGTTGGGCGGAACTCGACGGCTGCCGCTTCGGCCCGCGCGACCTCCGGCTCACCGAACACGTCACTCTCAAGACCTACCCAGCCTGCCGGCGTGGCGCCGACGTGAGCATGTACGTGATAGCGGACGGCGGTCACACCTGGCCGGGCTCTCACGACCCGGATGCCTTCCCCGGCGGCGGCAAGGTCTCCAGCGAGGTGGACGCCACCGACGTCATGTGGCGCTACTTTCAACGGCACCCACTGCCTCATTCGTTTGCGGGGGAAGCTCGGTGACGACCTCGAAGCCGCCTTCGGGACAACAACCAGCACGCAGCCGTCCACCCTCCGAGCAAATCCGTTCCCGCATACCAAAAAAACCAAAACCGCCACCCAACACCCAGGACTCGGCACCACCATTGATGACGATGAGACCCAACTGGTCGCCGGTGTAGGAGATCCGTACCTCGGCCGAGCCGGTGCCGGAGTGCTTGGTGACGTTGGTGAGGGCTTCCTGCAAGGATGCGGTACGCCATGAGATCCGCCCCGGCCCCAGGGTCGGGGTACTCCCTCGGTGACGACCGGGACCATGAGCCCGGCGCCCCGGAACGAATCGACCACCTCGATGAGGTGGGTCAGCCCCTGAGGCGGCCGCGGTGGCCCCGTGGGGCGATGACGCCCGCGCGCTGCCGGGAATCCCGGTAGCGTTAAATCATTCAATTGATTTAAAAGCTACTCCGAGGCTGGGCCGGGTTCAAGTCGGACGGGCCGAATCCGGTAGGAACGCCATGCGGAGGGCTTGTGGATGAGGGTGGCCGGGGGTCGGTCGTGTCATTGCGTACGCTTCCGTCGTTCGATCTCGCCGACTCGGTCGAGGATCCGCGGCGGCCTGGGGGACGGGGTGCGGTGGAGTGGAGTGATGTCCCGAAGTGGTGGTGAGGATGACCGGCAGGATGAGGCGGGACGAGCAGGTCAGTGCGACGCGCGATGCGCTCCTGGAGGCGGCGGAGCGACTGTTCGCCGAGCACGGGGTGCACGCGGTCGCCAACCGCCAGATCAGTCTGGCTGCCGGGCAGGGCAACAACGCCGCGGTCAGCTATCACTTCGGCACCAAGATCGACCTGGTGCGCGCCATCGCCCGCCGGCATGCGGAGGGGATAGAGGTCGGCCGGGTGCGCATGCTCGCCGACATCGGTGACTCCGCCGAACTGCGGGACTGGGTGGCATGCGCGGTGCGCCCCGTCACCGAGCATGTGGAGGCTCTTGGGGCGTCCAGTTGGTACGGCCGGTTCATCGCCCAGGTCACGGCTGACCCGTCCCTCCGGGCGGTCACCACTGAGGAGTTCGCGGCCGGCTCGCCGTCGATGGAGAAGCTGCAGGACGGCCTGAACCGCTGCCTGCCCGACCTGCCGGCTGAGGTGCATGCCGAGCGTGCCACCATGACGCGCCATCTGATCACGCAGACGGTCGCCGAGCGGGAGCGCGCCCTGGCGGACAACGCGCCGACCGCTCGGGCCAGTTGGCGTGAGACGGCGAGCGGCCTGATCGACGTCATCGTCGCCCTGTGGCAGGCGCCGGTCACGCGCGAGGAGTGATCCGCCGCCCTCCGGGTACGCACCTGTCTGTTCGGCGGGCGGCTTCTTGACCGGACTTGAATCAATGGATTGCCTTTAAGGCATTGGGTGATGGTTGCCTGGGTCTTCCGTGAGTTGCGTCGCGGAGGTACGCCTCAGTCGGCCGTCACTTCAGCCGGTCGCGATTCCGCTACCCCACCCGGCTTGTCCGGCAGGTCGAGACTGCTGCGCAGGCGGACCGGCCTGAGCAGCACGGCGGCGACCACCGCGAGCGCTGCCGCGGCCGCCGAGATCAGGAAGATGTGTGCCGTCGCGTCACCATAGGCGACCTGAACAATCTCCTTCCCGGCGGTGGACTGGGCACCCGCCTCACCCGACAGTCCGGCGGCGGCCATGCCCTGGGCGACCTGGTCCTGGACCTGTCGGGCCAGCACGGCGCCGAGGACCGAGACGCCGACGGTGCCTCCGAGGGAACGGAAGAAGGTGACTGTTGAGCTGGCGGCGCCGATGGCCTGGATCGCCACGGGGTGGCCGCTTGACACCGCCGACCCACTCCGCCTGCTGGCCGAATCCCTCTGCCACATGCTCGCCCCCGCGCTGGAGAACGACCGAACACTCGCCTGACCGCGTCCCGTGCGTTCCGTCCGCCTGGTCACCGCCGCCGCTCTGTTCGGTGGGCATGACGCGTCGATCAACATCATGCGGCGGATCCTCCAGGCGCAGGGTGCGGAGGTGATTCATCTGGGGCACGCCGGTGACCGGTTCGCGGTCCCCCGGGCCATCACGTGTGCCGAACTGGACAAGCCGGCCCCGGAGTCCGGGGCGTGACACGGACTGTGCCGGTGCTGGGCATCACCGGTACCGGCGGCTCGGGGAAGTCATCGCTCACCGACGAGCTGGTGCGCCGGTTGCGGGTGGATCAGCAGGACCGGCTGCGGATCGCGGTGATCGCGGTCGAACCGCCCCGCCGTCGGGGTGGGGCGCGCTGCTCGGTCACCGGATCCGCATGAACTCCCCTGACAGCAACCGGGTATTCTACCCCGGCCTCGCCACCTGGGGCAGCCGTGAGCTGCCCGAGCACCTGTCCGACGTGATGGACGTGGTGAAGGCGGCCGGCATTTCCCCAGCCAAGGGCGCCGCAAAGCGGCCCGGACAGCTTCGAGGTCGTCAGCCGGGACAGGGGTGCGTTCAGCCCGGGCTCGGCAGTCGTTGCGGCTGTCGGGAAGCGGGAGGTCGCTGGCCAGGACCGGACGGCCGGTGCGTGGTCCTTGCCGTTCCGGCGGATGACGCCGCCGACGCCGGGAGGCTCAGCGGATGTGGACCGGCAGTCGCTTGATACCGTGGACGAATTGGTGCGGGAGCCATTCGGGTTCGCCCACCTCCATGTCGGGTACGCGGGTGAGCAGTTCGTGGAAGATCGCCCTCAACTGCGTCTTGGCGACCACGTGTCCCAGGCAGTAGTGGATACCGCCGCCGCCGAACGCGATGTGCGGGTTGGGGGAGCGGGAGAGGTCGAAGTCGCGGGGCCTGTCGAAGACGGACCCGTCGCGGTTTCCCGAGCAGTAGAAGAGCCCCACCTTCTCGCCGGCCCGGATGGCGGTACCGCGGATCTCGGTGTCGACCTTGGCGACACGGGCGAAGTTCATGACCGGTGAGGCGTAGCGTACGAACTCCTCGACCGCCGTCCCGATGCGTCCGTCCCAGTCCGCCATGAGCCAGCGCTTCTGCTCGGGGTTCCGGGAGAGGGCGAGCATGGTGAGCGATGTGGTCTGTTTCGTGGTGTCGTTGCCCGCCGTGGCCAGCATGACCATGAAGGCACCGATGTGCTCGTCGGTCAGCCGCCGGCCATCGACCTCGGCCTGGACGATGTTGGTCATGAGATCGTCCTTGGGCCGGCGCCGTCGGTCCTGGGCGATCTCGATCGCCGCCTCGTGCAGGATCTGGATCTGGCGCTGCACCAGGGCCAGGCCGTCCACGCCGGCGGCGATGTCCTCCCTGCTGGGACCGGCGAACAGCACTTCGGCGGCACGGGTGACCGCCTCCCGGTCCTGCGGGGCGATGCCGATCATGTCGGAGACGGTGCGCATGGGTAGCCGGGCCGAGCAGGACCGGACGAAGTCGATGTCGCCTGCGCCGACCAGGCCGTCCACGATGTCCCGCGCGTCCGTTTCGATCTGTGCCTGGATGCGCGCGATCTGCTTGGGTGTGAAGGCCCCGCTGATCAGCCGGCGGAAGGCCCTGTGGTCGGGCGGGTCCATGACGAGGAAGAAGGAGGTCGTCTTCTGGAGCTCCTTGGACAGGGGGGTGACGCTGACTCCCTCGGCCGAGGAGAAGACCTCGTGGTTGCGGCTGACGGCTACGATGTCCTCGTGGCGGGTCACGGCCCAGAAGCCCGGCTCGGCGCCGGGGAACCCGCCGCCCAGCGGTTCGTGCCAGGTGATTCCGTCCTCGGCCCGCAGTTGGGCGAAGGTCATCTCGCGCTCGTCGAAGGTCTTGTCCCAGAACTCCCGGCTGGAGATGTCCAGTTCGTGGTAGGGCCGGGCGGGTTTGGGCTGGCTCTCGAGTTGCGTCACGTCGTACTCCATGGGTCAGGAGATGGTGGGGGGATGCGGCTCGTGTATGCGGCGCCGTGAGGATCGCGCGCATACCGGGCGACGGGGCGCTGATCACCCGCCTGGTGAAGTCCTGGCGATCACCATAACCGCAGAATTCTTATGAGTATAGATTTTTCGCTGCATGCGCTCGCCGGCCCGCTCGGATGGGTAGACGCAGGCGACGCGCAGGGACGCCGCGGGGGAGGGCGACCACGAGAGGTCTGCGGCGACATCACGCGCCGGCCCAGCGCGTGCTTGGGTCCTGTCGCCAAGCCACCGTCCTACGCGGTCGCCCTGTACCCGGGTGATATCGGCACCATCGGCGGCCAACCCCGCCTGCAAGGTCCCCGTGGCGGGGTGAGCGTCACCTCACGGGCAGGATGACGGCCGAGGGAGGGTCGGGATCGTGCAGGACCTGCTGCTCGGCCGTCCGCGGTCGGGTCGCCGTCGAGTGGGGTTCTCCCGTGCCAGGGTTGCGGCGGAAGCGGGGGAAGGCGCCGCTGGAGATCTGCGGGCGGATGCGGTGACCGCGACGGAAACGGTGGGCCGTCGGCCACAGTTGGACGGCGCCAGGGTGGGCCGGTCCACGCAGGTGAGGCTCGTCAGGCCGTCGTACACGTTGGCCGAGCGCCCCTCGGCGTCGACGTCGCACGGCCGCACGAAGGCATCGGTGTACGGCAGGCTGGAGCGGAACCAGATCTCGGCACTGACGTCGCCGATCACCTCGACGTCTTCGTCCAGTACGTCGGTCGTACCGGCGAGGTCATCACGGCCGGCCCCCAGACGCTTGTTGTTATGGCACAGCTGTCGCTGCTGTCCGAGCGGGCGTACGCGATTACCGCCCGGGCTCTGGGCATCCGTGGCGTCCGGGGCCAGGGTCTCGGACTTCTCGACAGCCTGGTGACGGCGGCCCAGCGGGAGGAGAGCCTTCGCCGGAGTGCACGGCGAGCCTTCCAGTCGCCGCGGGTGGGGTGCTGCGGGGGTGTCCGTCATCGGCGGCCCGCCTGACAGCCAGGGACTGCTTCAGCTGGGCGTCAAGGGCGTTAAGGCAATGGGTTGATTTGCATATACGGGATGGCATGTGAGTGGGCGCGTGGCACCGGCTTCAATTTTTGGCAGTGATAGATTTTGGGCGGAGAAACGTTGCGGCGACCGCCCGGGCTACTCAGTCCAGATGCAGGGAGAAAGCTCCATGAGCGATAGCGATGACATGACACCGGAACCAGCCGTCACCTGGATCGTGACGACGTCGGATCTGCCGTGGCAGACGCGCGAGGGCGCGTCGATCGGACCCATCACCGCCATGCCCGACGCGTTTGTCCGGCTCGATGCCCCGGCGCAGTCCGTCGAGGGGTTCGGAGCCTGCTTCAGCGCTCAGGGCTGGAAGGCTCTGAGCGCCTTGGACAAGGCACAGCGGAACGAAGTCCTGAGCCTGCTGTTCGCACCTGACGAGGGCGCCGGCTTCGCGCTGTGCCGTATGCCGATCGGGGCGAGCGACTTCGCTCTGGACTGGTACTCCTACGACGAGGTCGACGGTGACTTCGCACTCGACCACTTCAGCATCGCCCAAGACCTCGACACCCTCGTCCCCTTCATCCGAGCGGCACAGGCGCATCGGCCCGATCTCCGCCTCTGGGCGTCGCCGTGGAGCCCGCCTTCGTGGTTGAAGAGCAACCAGCACTATGCGGGGGCCATGCCGCCGCCGCACCTCGTCGGCGTGTCCAACGGCCTGCGTCCCGAGCAGGAAGGCCGGGAAGGCACCGACATGATGAACCTCGACGACCGCTACCTGGCCACCTACGCGGCGTACTTCGGCCGGTTCATCGACGCCTACCGGGCGGAGGGCATCTCCATCGGCATGGTCATGCCCCAGAACGAGTTCAACTCGCCACAGCCGTTCCCGAGTTGCACCTGGACTCCCGAAGGGCTGGTGCGCTTCGTCCGGCACCTCGGGCCGGAGATGCGGCGGCGTGGGGTGGAGGTGTTCGCCGGCACGCTGGAACGCGGCGACGAAGCGTTGCTGGAGCCTCTGTTCAAGGACGTCACGGCCGCCGGGTTCCTCAGCGGGGCGGGTTTCCAGTGGGAGGGCAAGCGTGCTGTCGCCGCGTTCCGCAGCCGCCATCCCGAGATGCGGATCTACCAGACGGAGCAGGAGTGCGGTGACGGCCGCAACGACTGGAGGCACTGCCGGTACGCGTGGTCGCAGATAAGGCACTACCTCCACAACGGGGCGAACGCCTACATGTACTGGAACCTCGCACTCGACGAGAACGCCGTGAGCACCTGGGGCTGGAGGCAGAACTCACTCGTCACGGTCGACACAGCCACAGGCACGTACACTCTCAACCACGAGTACTACGTGATGCGTCATGTCTCGCAGTTCGTGCGGCCGGGTGCGCGTGTCTTCGATACCGCCACCCTGAACGGGTACGAGAACCTGCTCACCTTCGCCAACCCGGACGGGAGCTTCGTGGTCGTCGTCCACAACGACCTCGCCCAGGACGACGAGATCAACGTGATGATCGGCGACCGGCTGCTGAAGGCCACCCTCCCGGCCGACTCGTTCAACACGTTCGTCGTCCCGCCGGCCGGCTGACGGGACTCGACCGACCCCTGAACGACCGGGCCCCGGCCGCATACGTTGCGCGGCCGGGGCCCGGTCGCAGGCGAGCACGGGACATTCGGGTCCGGGTGTCGCGGGCGCTGGTCATGCGCGGAGCGCCCGACGGGGGAGCGGTGGGCATCCGCGCCATCCCGACGGGCGGTCACACAGTCACGCGGTCACGTCCAGGTTGGTGCTGAGCCGGGCCGCGGAACTGCCCCCGACCCAGATGTCCAGCGTCGTAGCGTCCTGGACGAAGTCGCCGGTGGCGGCGGACCAGTAGCGCAACTGGTCCGGACCGAGCTCGAAGGTCACGGTGGCCGACTCGCCCGCGCCGAGCGTCACGCGCTCGAAGCTCTTGAGCTCGCGTACCGGGCGGGACGAGGTGCCGTACCGCTGGTGCGTGTAGAGCTGGACCACCTCGTCGGCGGTGCGGGCGGAGGTGTTGGTGACCTCCACGGAGACCTTCGCCGTCCCGCCCACCGGGATCGACGTACTGTCGACGCGCAGGTTCGCGTACTCGAACTCCCCGTAGGTCAGGCCGTGCCCGAACGGGTAGAGCGGGGTGCTCTCCTCCTCGTAGTAGCGCGTGCCTTGCTCGTCGGGCTCGAACGTCCGGTAGTGCCCGTACACCAGCGGCAGCTGGCCGACGTGGCGGGGCCAGGTGAACGGCAGGCGTCCGGCGGGGGAGACGTCCCCGAGGAGCAGAGCGGCGACGGCCTCGCCGCCTCGGGTCCCCGGGTACCAGGCCTGCACGATCGCCGGGACGTTCGCGTCCGCCCAGCGCAGGTCCACTGGACGGCCGCTCATCACGACGAGGACGACCGGGGTGCCGGTGGCGGTGATCCGCTGGAGCTGTTCGAGCTGGCGGCCGGGGAGGTCGAGGGTGGAGGTGGACGCCTTCTCGCCGATCTGGTTCTGCCGCTGGCCGACCACGACGACCGCCACGTCCGCCCCGGCGGCGAGGGTGACGGCCCGGTCGATCTCGGCGTCGTCGTCCCAGTCCGCGGGGGTCTTCTCGACCGTCTCGTCCATCTGGTCGAACGGAGTCGGGAATACCCGCTCGGCGATGCCCGCGCCGGGGGCGTATTCGACGCGGACGCCGTCGCCGAGGCGCTCCCGCAGTCCTTCCAGGACGGTCACGGTCTCCTCGTTGTCGTGGCCGAAGACCCAGGGGCCCAGCGTGTCGCGCTTGCTGTCGGCGAGCTGGCCGATGACGGCGACCGACGCCGGCTTCCCGGCCTCCAGGGGCAGGGTCCCCTCGTCGTTCTTGAGGAGCACCATCGACTGCTCCGCCGCCGAACGCGCCAGCTCCCGGTGGGCGGTCTCGGCGAGAATCGCCGGCGCGGCGTCCTCGTCGACGAACGGCTTCTCGAACAGGCCCATGCGGAACTTGGCGGTGAGCACGCGACGCACCGCCTGGTCCAGCTCCTCCGTGCCGACCTTCCCCTCCGCGAGCGCCTGCGGCAGGTTGTCGTAC
Organism: Streptomyces sp. NPDC000941; assembly: GCF_053599555.1. Lineage (NCBI taxonomy): Bacteria > Bacillati > Actinomycetota > Actinomycetes > Kitasatosporales > Streptomycetaceae > Streptomyces > Streptomyces sp. NPDC000941. The sequence goes on along the minus strand of NZ_JBSFMM010000056.1, from coordinate 14,094 downwards.
GCCGGGTCGAAGGCGGCCATCTCCATGTCCACACCGGCGTGCAGCGCACGCGCGGCGGCGTCCTTCTGGTCCCGCGCGAAGTGCTGGGTCTCCAGCGACCGCACCGCGTTGGCGTCCGAGACCACCCAGCCGTCGAAGCCCAGCGCGTCCCGCAGCACGTCGGTCAGCAGCCGGCGGTTGCCGGAGGCCGGGACGCCGTTGAGGTCCATGTAGGCGCTCATGATGTTGGCGGCGCCGGCGTCGATGGCGGCCTTGAAGGGCGGGAGGTAGACGTTCCACAGCTCGGAGTCGGAGATGTCCACGTCGTCGTAGTCCCGGCCGCCGCGTGCCGCGCCGTATCCGGCGAGGTGCTTCGGTCCGGCCAGCACGCGGTCCGGGCCGAGGCTGCCCTGGAATCCCCGCACCTGTGCGGCGGCGACGGCCGCGGTGAGCACCGGGTCCTCGCCGGAGCCCTCTATCATGCGGCCCCAGCGCGCGTCGCGGGCGATATCGATCATCGGCGCGAAGGTCCAGTGGATGCCGGACGCGCGGGCCTCCCGCGCGGCGACCGTCTGCGCGGCCTCGATGGCCTGCGGGGACCAGGTCGCGCTGAGCGCGATCGGCACCGGGAAGATCGTACGGAGCCCGTGGATCACGTCGTAGCCGAACAGCAGCGGGATCCCGAGGCGGCTGTCCTCCACCGCGCCGCGCTGCAGCCGGTTGGCCAACTTGGGTTCTCTCACGAAGAGCAGGCCGCCGACGCCGCCGTGCGCCACCGCGGCCTCCACCTTGCGGGGCTGGTCGATGTAGATGCGGTGCTCGGGCGGCAGGGACTCGATGTCGAAGCCCTCCGGCAAGGGCTCGCCGTTGCCGAAGTAGAAGTACATCGTGAGCTGTCCGGCCTTCTCCGCGGGAGTCATGCGGGACAGCAGGTCGTCGACACGCTCCTCGACGGGCAGGCCGGCATCGCGGTAGAGCAGATCGGTCATGGCTTCCTTCGGATTCTGTAGGTCGCGTGAGCAGTCGGAAATCGGGCGGCGCGCTTCGGCGGTCGTAAGCGGGGCGGCGCATGGGGCCGGGCTGCGCGCTCAGAGCGCCGCGAGCTCCTCCGCGAGCGTCCGGAGCGTTTCCTTCGGAAACGAACCGCCTGACATGGCCGCGATGGAGATCAGCGAGGTCGTACCGATCATCTGGAGGAGTTCGGTGTCGACGAGGGTGGGCGCGTGGGTGCGCAGCACCTCGACGGCCACCGGGTCCGAGACGAGGGCGGCGAGCGGTGTGCGCAGGCTGAACCGGCCGGCGGGGTAGTCCTCGGGGCGGGGCAGGGGCTCCGCCGCCTGCTCGGCCTGTCCGCGCTGCGCCCGCACCAGGAGGTGGGCCTCGGTCGCCGGTCCTTCGGCGGGCAGGCCGAGCCGGTCGTACTGGCTGGGCGGGGCGTCGTTCGCGCGCAGCAGGTCCAGGAGCAGGTTCGCCAGGCGCAGCTCCACCATGTCGTCGACGATCGGGGTGAGCTGTTCCGGGTCGGTGTGCAGGTCGAACAGGAGGGTGCCGAACCGGAAGGGGTTGAAGAAGGTCCGCCCGGCCACCCGGACGGTGCGCACGCCCTTGGTGAAGGTGAAGGGTTCGGCGAGTTCGATGTCGGCCAGTTCGTCGGGCGTGAAGCGGCCGCGCATATGCGTCGGCATCAGGGTGTGCTCGAACAGGGGGGCGTTGTCCTCGGACGCCGGAGCGCGCATGTAGACGTAGCGGCCGTCGGTGACGTTGACGTGCCCGCCGTGGATGCCGAACAGGCCGGCCTCGCGCACCGGCTCGTCGGCGGCCACCGGGAGCGGGACACCCTGCGTGTCGGCGGGCCGGTCCACGCCGAAGAAGTCCAGCAGGGTAGGGGCGAGGTCGATGGTCTGGACGAGGGCTTCGCGGCGCTCGCCGGCGGCGCCCGTCCTGGGGTCCCAGACGAAGAGGGGGAGGTGGACGAGTTCGTTGTACCAGGGCTGGACGGACTTGCCCCACCAGTTCTTCTCGCCCAGGAGCAGACCGTGGTCGGTGTTGACGATCAGCAGGGTGTCGGTCCACAGGTCCAGCTCGTCCATCAGGTCGAGGACGCGGCCGAGTGATCGGTCGCACATGGACAGCAGGGCGGCGTACTCGAGCCGGGCGTGCCGCACCTGTTCGTCCGTCTCGGTGACCTGCCGGTAGTCGGGCCAGTCGAAGTGCGGGCCGTCGTAGTCGTGCGGATAGAGGTCCTTGTACCGCTGGTGGCTGAAGAACGGCTCGTGCGGGTCGAAGGTCTCGATCTGGAGGAACCAGCGGTCCTCGGCGTGATTGGTCCGCAGGAATGCCAGACCGGCGTCGAAGGTGAGGGTCTGCGGGTGATGGTCCTCGGTCCGCATGTACTGTCGGTTCACCCAGTCCTGGCGGTAGCCCTCCGACCGCATCTCCTTGATGTCCTCGGGGATGGCCGGCGCGGCGACGTGTCCCTTCCAGGGGTCACCTTCCTGGCCGCGGAAGAACTCCCAGGTGTTGTAGCGGCCGTGGTAGGTGGCTCCGCCGTCCTCCCAGTAGTGCGGGTGGTCGCTGGCCAGGTGTGTGTACACTCCGGCGCGCTTGAGGAGTTCGGGCATGGAGTCGTCGAACGGCTCCAACGGGCCCCAGCTGCGGTGCAGGAAGTTGTGCCGGCCGGTGTGGATCTCACGTCGCGCGGGCATGCACGGCATCGATCCCGCGTAGCAGTTGTCGAAGGTGACGCTCCGCTCGGCCAGCCGCGCGAAGTTGGGGGCGTGGGTCCAGTCGCAGCCGTAGGAGGGCAGCATGTGCCGGTTGAGGCTGTCGAACATGACCATGATGGCTTTCATGCCGTGGTACTCCTTCTGCGGCCGGCAGGAGCGGTGACTCCGCTGGTCATACGGGGATGTCGGCGTCCCGGGCGCAGCGGAACCCGGTGTGCCCGCTGGCTCCGTCGGGTGTGTTCGCGGTGCGCGCGGCGACGCGGTAGCGGTTGCAGTACGACGTGTGGCACAGGTGGGAGCCGCCGCGGATGACCTTGTCCGTTCCGGTGGCGGGACCCTTCGGGTCGCGTGCTCCGGGCGCCGGGTGGTCGGTGGACCACCAGTCGGCGCACCACTCCCACACGTTCCCGGACGTGTTGTGGAGACCGAAGCCGTTGGGCTGGAAGGCGTCGACCGGCGCGGTGCCGCGGTGGCCGTCGGCGGCGGTGTTCTTGGTGGGGAAGATGCCCCGCCAGATGTTGCAGCGGTACTCGCCGTCCGGGTCGAGTTCGTTCCCCCACGGGTAGCGCTTCTGTTCCAAGCCGCCGCGTGCCGCGTACTCCCACTCGGCCTCGGTGGGCAGGCGCTTGCCCGCCCACGCGGCGTAGGCGACGGCGTCGTTCCAGGAGATGTGCACCACCGGATGGTCCCCGCGGCCGTCGAGCGTGCTGCCGGGACCTTCGGGGCGGTCCCACCGCGCCCCGGACACACCGCACCACCAGGGTGTCCGGCGCGGTCGGGGCGCTACGCGGCGCAGTGCGGCGGGGAGGAAACCGGCGAACACATAGGACCAGCCGAGGCGTTCGGCTTCGGTGACATGGCCGGTGGCGTCCACGAACTCCGCGAACTTGTCGTTGCTCACGGCGTGCGCGTCGATGTGGAAAGCACTGAGGCGTACCGGCCGGATCGGCCCCTCGCCGTCTTCCGGAAAGCCCTCGGCGTCATCCGTGCCCATCAGGAACTCCCCAGCGGGCAGCAGCACCATGCCGTCCAGGGAACCGGACCGGGCAGGTGTCGGGATCTCCGTGGCGCGGCCGGCTCGCCCGCCGGTCGGTGGAGCGCAGCAGGCGGGGCGCGCGGGCGAACGCTGGGTCATGGCGCGGGGTTCATAGTCGGGGCGGATGAGTCGGGACCGTCAGGGTGCGCCGGGGGAGCGGCTGCGGGAACCGGCTGTGGCTCGTAGGTGAAGCGGGTCAGCAGGGCGTCGCTGCCAAGGGCCTCGACGCCGATCACACGGCCGGTGAATCCGCCGGCGACCTCGGTCGAGATGTAGCGTCCGTCGATCGTGGCGAGGGTGCGGAACCCGTCGTCGGCCAGGTAGCCGAGGTGGAGGTCGTCCGGTCCCTTGGCGAAGCTGTACGCCTCGGTGTTGGCGGTCGCGCGTATGGCCAGGGGGCGGTCCGCCGGGACGCCGTCCGCCGTACCGAGCACCTGGTCGAGCGGACCGATCACCACGCGGGCCGAGAGGGTGCCGTTGCAGCGCTCTACCGCGGCCCAGTGGGCGTCGTCGATGCGCACGACCAGCGCCGCGTCCCCTTCGGGCAGTGTGGCTGTCACGTCCCAGGCGGCGTCGCGGGGCCGGGCGGCCAGGAGCCGCTCGGCCTCCCGCGCGACGGGCGACCGGCCGGCGAGCAGGCGAAGCCCCTCGCCCGGCCGCGGGATCGCGAAGGAGCGGGGGTCGGTCCCCGGCGCGATCCACCGGGGGTGCAGCTGCGGTGTGCCGAAGTCGTCGGTGAAGGCGGTGGGCGCCTCGGGAACGGTGTACCGGTCCTCGACGATCACGGGCCAGTCGTCCACCCAGTCCACGCCGACCAGGAAGGTCTCGCGCCCGTTGACATGGGACTCGGGGAATGACCCGCGCGGCCGCACACCCAGGTGCACCATCGCCCAGGAGCCGTCCGGCAGTTCGACCAGGTCACCGTGGCCGGCGTTCTGCACGGGATGCTCGATGCTGCGATGGGAGAGGATCGGGTTTCCCGGATGCGGCTCCCACGGGCCGGAGGGGGAGTGTGACCGTGCCACGCACACACCGTGCCCCGGGCCGGTACCGCCCTCGGCGACCAGAAGGTACCAGAAGTCACCGCGCCGGACCAGATGCGGTCCCTCGGTGTGGGCCAGGCCCGTGCCACTCCAGATGAGACCGGGCTCGGAGAGCAGCTTGCCGGTCGCGGGGTCCACGACGGCCTGGTGGATACCGCCCGGGAACGACCAGGTGAGGTAGCAGGTGCCGGCCTCGTCCCAGGCGAGGTCCGGGTCGATGCCGATCGCTCCGGTGGTGCGGACGGGGTCGCTCCACGGCCCCGCGGGGTCGCTCGCGCGGACGATGAGGTGCCCGTCCATCAGCGTTTCCCGGTTGGTGGTCACCATCCAGAACTCGCCGTCGTGGTGGCGTACGGTGGGCGCGTAGATGCCGGCGCTGGCGCCCTCCCGGCCCGGCCGTACATCGAACTGGCCAGGCCGGTCGAGGATGTTGCCGATCTGCTCCCAGCGGACGAGGTCGCGGCTGTGGAAGACGGGGACGCCCGGGAAGTACTCGAAGCTCGACGTCACCAGGTAGTAGTCCGCACCGACCCGGCAGATGGAGGGGTCCGGGTGGAAGCCGGGAACGATCGGATTGACGTTGACGGCCATGTACGGACCTCCGTGGAACTCGCCTTTACGCTCGGGCCCGTGCGACGAGGGCCTTGGGCTCACCCTAGTCGCTAATTTTTTTAAACGGTAGATTTTTGCGGTGGAAACATTCTGGGCACGCAGGCCGAGGTCACGAGGTGTAGGGCGGTGGGATCCGCGCTGTCGACGCGGGTGCGGGGGCGACCCGGCCGTCCCCTCCCCGAGGGGCCGAGCGGGCGCGCCCGTTCCTGTGCGGGCTACTCGACGCGTACCGCCGTAAGGTCGCTGTCCGCCTTGGTCGTGCCAGCGCCTTCGGCCTGCCCGTGTTGCGCGCTCACCTCCGCTTTCCGGGACTGCCCGGCCCCCAGAAGGGTGGCCGCGACGGAGGCGCAGGCGACCGTCGCGATGCCGAGCCATTGCGGCCAGGCGAGGTGCTGGCCGAGGACGAGGAGACCGAACAGGGCGCCGGCGGCCGGTTCCAGGCTCGTGAGCACGCTGAACACGCGAGGCGGGATGCGGCGTAGCGCTTCCAGGGTTCCTGTTGTGTCGTGCGGTGGTGCGGCGGCGCTCAGTCGCTCAGTCGGCCACGCGGAGCAGCAGCTTGCCGGTCGAGGTGCGTCCGCCCATCAGGCGGTGGGCCCCGGCCGCGTCCGACAGGGCGAACTCCGCGGTGACCGGAAGGTTCACCGTGCCGTCGCTGACAGTGCGGAAGGCGCGTTCGGCCAGGGCGCGCAGTGCCTCGGGTGCGGACTGCGCCAGGGCCAGGATGGAGAAGCCTCCGACGGACAGGCCGCGTGCGTAGAGTTCGGGCTGGCCCACATGCCAGGGCTCGGCTCCGCTCGCGTTGCCGAAGGACACCAGGCGTCCGTGGACGGCCAGGGCGTCGAGGCCGCGGCGCAGCGTGTCCCCGCCCACCGGGTCGAGGATCAGGTCGACGCCCCGGCCCGCGGTGGCGCGGCGCGCGTCGTTGTCGAAGGTGTCGGCCGTGAACACCTCGTCGTAGCCGTGCTTGAGCGCGTGCCCGGCCTTGGACGACGAGGAGACCACGCCGTACACCGCCGCGGCGCCGGCCGCCCGGGCCAGCTGGCCGGCCACCGTGCCGATGCCGCCCGCCGCGCCGTGCACGAGCACCGTCTGCCCCGCGCGCAGCCCTCCCACCTCGTGGAGCAGGGCGTGCGCGGTCGGCACCACGGTGGGCAGGGTGGCCGCGGTGCGCAGATCCAGGCCCTTGGGGAGCGGGAAGGCGGTGGCGGTGTCGGCGACGACCACCTCGGCGTAGGCGCCGCTGCCGACCAGGGCGGCAACCTCCTGGCCCGGGGTGAGGCCCTCGACGCCGTCACCGACGGCCCGGATCCGCCCGGAGACCTCCAGGCCGGGGCGGAACGGCAGCGACCGCACCCGGTAGCCCTCGGCGCGTGCCTTGAGGTCTGCGAAGTTCACGCCCACGTACGCGGCGTCGATGGTCACCTGTCCTGGCCCCGGTTCGGGGGTCTCGGCCTGCACGACCTGCAGCACCTCGGGGCCGCCGTACTCCTGGAACTCGACTGCACGCATCAGGGGGACGCGCCTTTCGGCAGGGTGTTCAATGGGAAGCGAACACTGGGACTGTAAGGTATTCGTCGAACACTTTGCAAGCGCCCGCTTTAAATTCGCAGCAGTGGTCAGGAGGGGCGGGGCCGGGAAGGTGTGGTTCTGCTGCGGCCGGCAGGTGAGCTCAAGGGCTCACCCCTGTTCATGGCTGTTGACGCCGACCGCGTGCACCATTGCGGCGGCGGGGGCAACGTGGCGTTGTCGACCGTGACGGGGCATCGGTCGAGGCTGATCCCGGCGGCGAAGGTTCACCCTGGTGGCCAATTTTTTTAGATGGTAGATTTTGGCTTACCGAAACGCCGTGGTCACCCCGGGCGGGGGCGCCGCGGTCCCGCCGGGCTGCCTGCACGGCCCCCGCGGTGGCGAGCCGCCAACTCATGGAGTCGACATGATCCGCACGTCCTTCAACGACGGCTGGCAGGTCCGGCCCAAGGTCAACCCCTTCGCCGAACTCTCAGGTCCCGTGGTCCCCTTCCGGCCGGTGACGGTGCCGCACGACGCGATGATCGAGCAGCAGCGGACCGCTCCGGAGGGCGAGGTGACGATGGAGGGCGCGGCGGGCGCCTACTTTCCGGGCGGGGTCTTCGAGTACCGCAAGACCTTCGCCGTCCCGGAGGAGTACCGGGGCAAGCGGATCTTCGTCGAGTTCGAGGGCGTGTACCGCGACGCGACCGTGTACATCAACGGCCACTACGCCGGGCAACGGCCCTACGGCTACTCGCACTTCCGCATCGACGCCGACCGCTTCCTGCGCTTGGGCGAGGACAACGAGATCCGCGTCGAGGCCCGCGCCCACCGGGATTCACGCTGGTACACAGGCGCGGGCATCTACCGGGACACCTGGCTCCTCGTGGGCGAAGTGGTGCGCATCGCCCCTGACGGCGTCCGGGTGACCACGCCCGACATCGACGGCTCGCGCGCCGTGGTCGAGGTCGCGACGGAGGTGGCCAACGACTCGATCGAGGTGCGTACGGTCCCCGTCGTCACGGAGGTACGGGACGCGTCCGGAGCCGTCGTCGCGAGCGATATGTCGAAGGTGACCGTTCTGCCGGGTGAGCCGGCCACGGTCCGGCAGCGTCTGTACGTCTCCGCCCCGGCGCTGTGGTCTCCCGAGTCGCCGTCCCTCTACGACTGCCAGGTGACCCTCGGCGATGTGGACGAGGAAACGGTCGCCTTCGGTATCCGTACGCTCCAGCTCGATCCCGAGTACGGTCTGCGCCTCAACGGCGAGACGGTGAAGCTGCGCGGTGCCTGCGTCCACCATGACAACGGAGTGCTCGGCGCGGCGACCTACGCCCGCGCCGAGGAGCGCCGGGTGCGGATCCTCAAGGAGGCCGGGTTCAACGCGATCCGCATCTCCCACCAGCCGATGAGCAAGCCGATGCTGGACGCCTGCGACCGCCTGGGCATGCTCGTCGTGGACGAGGCGTTCGACGTGTGGACCTCCGCCAAGAGCGAGTTCGACTACAGCCTCAACTTCCCCGAGTGGTGGGAGCGCGACATCGAGGCGATGGTCGCCAAGGACCGCAACCACCCCAGCGTCATCATGTACTCGATCGGCAACGAAATCCCCGAGACCGGCTCCCCCTTCGGCGCCGCGTGGGGCCGCAGGCTCGCCGAGAAGGTCCGCTCCCTGGACCCCACGCGTTACGTCACTAACGCCGTCAACGGCATGCTCGCCGTGATGAGCGAGCTGAGCGCCCTGCACCAGCAGTGGATGGAGCAGGCGGCGGAGAACGGTGCCGGCATCAACACCCTCATGGCCGACGCGGGCGACGCGATGAACACGGTCAGCTCCTCAGAACTGGTCACCGAGCGTACGGCAGAGTCCTTCGCCCTCCTCGATGTCGCCGGTATGAACTACGCCGAGGCCCGCTACGCCCTGGACCGCGACCTGTTCCCCAACCGGATCATCCTCGGCACCGAGACCTTCCCCACCCACATCGAGGGCAACTGGAAGCTGGTCGAGCAGTACGGGCACGTCATCGGCGACTTCACCTGGACCGGCTGGGACTACCTGGGCGAGGTCGGCATCGGACGGCCCCAGTACCTCCGCGAGGGCGACGGGCCGCTGCAGGCCCACAACGCCCCGTATCCGTATCTGGTGGCCGGCTGCGGCGACATCGACATCACCGGTCACCGCAGGCCCGCCTCCTACTACCGGGAGATCGTCTTCGGGCTGCGCGCCGAGCCGTACCTCGCGGTCCGCAGGCCCGAGCACCACGGGAAGACCTGGGCCGGGTCGCCGTGGGCCTGGAGCGATGCCGTTTCCAGCTGGACCTGGCCCGGCTTCGAGGGCAAGCCGGTCACCGTCGAGGTCTACAGCGACGCCGACGAGGTCGAACTCATCGGCAACGGCAACTCGTTCGGCCGACGGCCGGTGGGCGCGGACCACCGCTTCCGCACCGAGTTCGAGATCGTCTACGTGCCCGGGGAACTGGTCGCCGTCGCCTATCGGAACGGCGCCGAGGCCGGCCGCACCAGCCTGCAGTGGGCCAACGGCCCGGTGCGACTGACCGCCGAGGCCGATCGTGACGTGGTGCGGGCGACGGGCGGCGACCTGGCGTACGTCACTCTCACGCTCACCGACTGGCACGGCACCTGTCACACCGCGGCCGACCGGCCGGTGAGCCTCGAGGTTTCCGGGGCCGGTGAACTGATCGGGTTCGGCAGCGCCGACCCGTCGACCGAGGAGCGGTTCGACACCACGGAACGCCGTACGTACGAGGGGCGCGCCCTGGCCGTCCTGCGCCCCACCGCCGCAGGCGAGATCCGTCTCACCGCGACCGCGCCGGGATGTGACCCGGTGGACGTGGTCATCACGGCCGAATAGCCCCACGCAGAGCCGCCCCTAGCTGGAAACAACGGAACGGTGCCCATGATCGACCGTGAATCCCTCGTCCGCCGCCACACCATCGAGATCACCCGCCCCGACCCCGCCCACGTCCTGACGGTCGGCAACGGCGATTTCGCCTACTCCGCCGACATCACCGGTATGCAGACCTTCGTCGCGTACCACGACCAGTCCGCGGCCTTCGCCGAGCAGCGGCTCGCCGTCCACAACGCGACCATGTCGAACTGGGGATGGCACTCGATGCCCAACCCCGACGGCTTCATCCTCGACGACGCGATGACGACGTACGAGACGGCGCGCGGGCCCGTGCAGTACCCGGACAAATTCGACATGGCCTCGATGATGGGCGGCGAGCCGGCCGAGGAGTTCCGCGCCGGGGCCTGGCTGCACGCCAACCCGCAGCGGATCGACCTCGGACGCATCGGCCTCCAGCTCCGTACCGCCCCTGGGGCGGAGCCGGAGACCTGCCCCGAGGCGCTCGCCAACCCCCGCCAGCGGCTGGACCTCTGGCCGTCCACGCTCACCAGCAGCTTCGAGTACGCAGGTCAGGAGGTGCGCGTTACCACGGTCGCCGACCCGCATCACGCGCGGGTCGCCTTCCGTATCGAGTCGGAGCTCGTGGCGCGCGGCCTCGCCGGTGTCGTCCTGAGGTTCCCCTACGCCAGTGACGGGTTCTTCCAGACCTCCGACTGGACCTCGCCCGACAGGCACGAGTCGACCCTGGAAACGCTGGGAGAGCGGGCGGTCCGTATCCGCCGGGTGCTCGACGACACGGTCTACGCCGTACGGCTGGACTGGACCGAGGGAACGCTGTCAGCGGCGCCGGAGCCGCACGAGTTCGTGCTGACCAGTTCGGCCGACACGCTGGAACTGGTGGCAGACTTCTCGCCGGACCCGGACGACGAGCCCGGCAGCACCTCCTTCACGGCCGTGGCGGACGCGGCCGCCACCTGGTGGCGCGAGTTCTGGACCTCCGGTGCGGCCGTCGACTTCACGGGCAGCACCGATCCGCGGGCCGCGGAACTGGAGCGCCGCGTGTTGCTCTCGCAGTACCTGACCGCCGTGAACAGCTCCGGCTCGCTCCCGCCGCAGGAGTCGGGGCTGGTCGCCAACTCCTGGGGCGGCAAGTTCCACCTGGAGATGCACTGGTGGCACGCGGCCCACTTCGCCACCTGGGGCCGCCCCGAACTGCTCGAACGCAGCATGGACTGGTACCTGTCCATCCTCGATTCCGCGCGCGCCACCGCCCGACGGCAGAGCTACGAGGGCGCCCGCTGGCCCAAGCACGTGGGTCCCGACGGCCGGGAAAGCCCCTCGGACATCGGGGCACTGCTCGTCTGGCAACAGCCCCACCCGCTGTACCTGCTCGAACTGCTGCACCGCGCCCGACCGGACGAGAAGCGCCCGGAGCTGGTCACCCGCTTCGCCGAACTCGTCAAGGAGACGGCCCGGTTCATGGCCTCCTTCGTCGAGGAGCGCGACGGTGCGTTCCATCTGACGGCGCCCGTCATGCCCGCGCAGGAGTTCTACGACGCGAGGAGCACCGAGGACCCCACCTTCGAACTCGCCTACTGGTGGTGGGGACTGGAGATCGCGCAGATGTGGCGCGAACGCCTCGGACAGGAACGCGACCAGCGGTGGCAGCACATCCAGGACCACCTGGCCGCACCGCACCGCAGGGACGGGCTCTACACCGCGGTCGCGACCGAGCCCTACCTGCGCCGCGACGACCACCCCTCGCTGCTGTGCGCCTTCGGTGTCGTCCCGGCCGGCCCGCTCATCGACGCGGGCGTGATGGAGGCGACGCTCCTGGACGTCCTCGACGACTGGAAGTGGGACTCCGCCTGGGGCTGGGACTTCCCGACCATGGCCATGACCGCCACCCGCGTCGGCCGCCCGGACCTCGCGGTGGACGCCCTGCTCATGGACACCCCGAAGAACGCCTACTCAGCGGTCGGGCACAATCCGCAGTTCGGGGCTCTTCTGCCGCTCTACAACCCGGCCAACGGGGGCCTGCTGGCCGCCGTGTCCCTGATGGCGGCCGGCTGGGACTCCGCCGCCGCGGACTGCCCCGGCTTCCCGCGCGACGGCGGCTGGCAGGTCCGGCACGAGGGCTTCACCGTCTGGCCCTGACAGTTCCTTCAGCACCTGCTAATGAGAGAACCGAGTACGGCTTGAGGGTGGCGAACACCGGCGACTCGAATGGAGGGACGGTGGTGCCGCTGTACGCGCGCGACGAGTTCGCGTCCGTGGTCCGCCCGGTGTGGCAGCGGATCGCGTTCACGCGCGTGGGCCTCGCCGCGGGGGAGCCGGTGACGTGGTCCTCGATCCTTCCGTCCAGCGGTTCCATTCCACCCTTACCGGCGGTCGCGGGGGCATGGAGCCGGGCGAGATCACCGTACCGGTCGGCTTCGCCGTCGACGCGCTGCCCTGTACCGCGCCGGTGACGGCCGGATAGACCGACGGGCCGGGTGTCGCCGACCTGACACGCCGACACCCGGCCCGTCCGACCAGCCGTGCCTTCACGACGGTGCCGCGAGGCCGTCCAGGCCTCTGAGCACCGGCCACACAACCAACTTGTCGACGTACGAGGTGAAGTACGGTCTGACGAGTGACGGACCAGCGAAAGCCACGAGGCCCCGAGTGACCAACGAGCGAAAGCCGCGAGGCCCCTACAAGAAGAGCGCGGAGCGCCGGGAGCAGATCCTCCAGGCCGCCTACGAGGCCATCGAAGAGCACGGAGAAAGAGCCTCCCTGCAGGACATCGCCGACCGGGTCGGCGTGACGCAACCGGCGCTGACGTACTACTTCCCCACCCGTGACGACCTGCTGCTCGCCGTGTTGCAGCGACGGGACGTGGTGGGCAAGCAGGTCGCCGGCACGGGCGGACCCGAGGCGAACATGGTGGCGAGCACGCGCCACACCACCGACCACCTCGCGCTGGCCAAGCTGTACGTCACCCTCTCGGCGGCGGCCACCGATCCGGAGAGCCCCGCGCGCAGCTACTTTCGCGACCGCTACCGCAACCTGGCCGCCGAGGCCACGCAGGACTTCGAGGAACAGCAGCGAACCGGTGTGATCCGGGCCGACGAGCCCGCCGCGCATCTGGCCAGGGCGCTGCTCGCGGTGCTGGACGGCCTGCAGATCCAGTGGATGCACGATCCCACTGTCGACATCGCGGCCATCGCCGAGTCGTTCGCGCGGCTGCTGTCCTCCGGGTCGGCACAGGAGACGAAATCCGCCGACTGAGGCACCACATTCCCATTGTGACGAATTTTTGGTGAGCCGACCCCCGGGAGCGCCCATGCCACTCGACCCGTTTCTCGCCGAGAAGCTCCACCTCCTCCAGGGGCTCAGCTGGGAGGACGCCCAGTCCGACCCGCAGGCCATGGAACGGTTCGCCGAGTACTTCCGCGATCCGCGCGAGTGGAGCACCCCGGACCTCACGATCGAGGACCGCATGGTCTCGGGACCCCACGGAGAGATCCCCGTCCGGATCTACACGCCGCGCACCGAGCCCCGCCGCGCACTGCTGTGGCTGCACGGCGGCGGGTTCATGGGCGGCGACCTCGAGATGCCGGAGGCGCACGTCGTGTCCGCCGAACTCGCCGCGCGTGCCCAGGCGTTGGTCGTCTCCGTGGACTACCGACTGGCCGTGGACGGCGTCCGCTACCCGGTTCCGGTCGACGACGCGCACGCCGCATGGCTCTGGCTCGCCGACAGCGGGCTGACGCCGTCCGGCCCCGTCGCTCTCGGGGGCGCGAGCGCGGGTGCCGCTCTCGCCCTGTCCACGGCGATCCGGCTCCGCGACCAGGGCGAGCCCTGCCCGGGTGCCCTGCTGCTCGCCTATCCCTTCGTGCACTTCCCGACCCCAGCCCTGGACGACGAGACGGCGGCCGCCATGCGGGAGCTGCCGGCCCTGATGCGGTTCCCTACGGCCGGCATCGAGTACATGGTGCGCAACTACGTGGGTCGTCTGACGGATCTGCCCCCGGCCGCGATGCCCGGCGCCGCGAACCTGGCCGGCCTGCCCGCGACCGGCATCGTCCTTGCCGAGTACGACGACCTGCGACCCTCCGGCGACCTGCTGGCCCGGCAACTGGAGGACTCGTCGGTCCCCGTGCGGACGTATCTCGCGGCGGGCATGACGCACGGCCACCTGAACCGCGGCCCGTCCCTCAAGGAGGTCGACCGCTCGCTCGACTTCTTCGCGACGGTGCTCGCGGGCTGATCTACCAGGCACGAGAAGGGTGGCCGCGGGCCGGGGGGCCGGGGCCCGGTCGTGGCAGGGGGCGG
>NZ_JBSFMM010000055.1:0-54511 GCF_053599555.1 Streptomyces sp. NPDC000941 | reverse complement strand
GGGGGGGGGGGGGGGGGGGGCCGGCCTGTCCCCCGAGGACGGCCGGCCCGCCGCCCCGCGCGCTCGCGTCTCCGCGCCTCGGGCGGCCGCCCAGGCCGCCCGAAGCCGACGCGAACCGCGCATGTCGGCTGCGTTGTTGGCCGCGCGCGTCGGGTGTGCCCCGAGAGGCACCCTGTGCGGCCATTTCCCAGCGCGGCGCCGACCGGTAGTGGCAGGCTGCTGAACAGCATGAATCAGCAGTACGAAGCCGGAGGTGCACGTCCCGTGACATCGAACGTCGGACCCACGGTCAGGCGACGCCGATTGGGCCAGGAACTCCGCAGGCTCCGCCAGGAGAAAGGGATGACGGCGGAGGAGGTGGCCGAGGAGCTGATGGTCTCCCAGTCGAAGATCAGCAGACTGGAGAACGGCCGCCGCAGCATCAGCCAGCGCGACGTACGCGACCTGTGCCGCACCTACAAGGTCGAGGACAAGGCACTCGTCGATTCCCTTATGCAAATGGCCAAGGAGTCCCGCCAGCAGGGCTGGTGGAACGCCTTCGGTGACGTTCCGTACAGCGTCTACATCGGATTCGAGACCGACGCGGCATCGCTGCGGGTCTATGAACCGCAGGTGCTCCCGGGCCTGTTGCAGACCCCGGAGTACGCCGAGGCGGTGATCAGCGGCGCGCTGCCGGAGGCCCCGCAGGAGCAGATCGCCCAGCGGGTCCAGGTCCGCCTCAGGCGGCAGGAGCGGATCACCGAACCGGCCGCCCCGCTGCGGCTGTGGGCGGTCGTGGACGAGGCGGCGATGCGCCGGGTGGTCGGCAGCCCGAAGGTCATGAGCGATCAGCTGGACTATCTGGTGCGGATGAGCCACGAGCCGCATGTGACGGTGCAGGCGCTGCCGTTCGGCATGGGCTCCCATCCGGGGATGAGCGGGCAGTTCACCATCCTGGAGTTCTCGGACGAGTCGGACACCAGCGTCGTCTACCTGGAGGGCGTGACCAGCGACCTGTATCTGGAGAAGCACACCGATGTGCAGAGCTACAGCATGATGTATGAGCATTTGCGGGCCCAGGCGCTGAACGCGGACCAGAGCCGTCAGTTCATCACGGAGGTGGCGCGGGACCACGCGAACCGGCGCGAGGAGAGTCGCGAAGAGAGCTGAACCGAGAGCTGAACCGCGCGCTGAGTGGACGCCAAAAGACCGGACCCTACACCTCCGCACCACGGCGCGGAAGGGGCCAATGGAATATGCCATCCGGTCGAGTGAACAACCGGCTTTCCCGACGATGTTGACGAGTAACGTCGGTCTCGCCTCCAAACGGGGTGCATCTCATCAACAAAACGTATCGGAGCAAAAGTGTCCATTCAGCAAGGAAAGACGAGTATGTGGGTGAAATCCTCGTACTCGGCGGGAAATGGCGCCTGTGTGGAAGTAGCCTCTCCCGTCGTCGACGAGGTGGCCGTACGCGACTCCAAGGACCCGTACAGCCCGACCCTCAGCTTCGCTCCGGGTTCGTGGTCGACCTTCGTCTCCGACGTCCGCCGCGGGGCCTTCGACCTCGGCTGACCTCTGCCACCCGCCCTTCGGGCACCGAGCCCTCTCGTCCGGCCGCCGTCCCTGCCGAGAGGGCTCGCCGCTGTCTGTGGCACATCACCGCAGTTCGTCGACGTAGCGGTCGGTGCCGGGAACCGTCGGGATGAACGGCGCGACCAGTTCGACGCGGCCGAGCCCCGAGCGGGCCACGTCCTCGTCGAGCCCGGTGAAATGCTTCTCCCAGCACTCGCGCGGATCCCGCTGCAGGAACCACAGCAGCGTCAGCCGCGTGTCCACCCCCTCCACCTGCTTCACATACGACATCCGGTCCAGCGGCAGCGGCGTCGGCCGGAAGACGGTGACCATCGCCGCGGGCGAGCCCGCCAGGCGCTTGGGCAGATGCCTGGCCCGCAGCCACTCCAGAAGCTCGGCGCGGGCCTCGGGACCTTCGGCGTCCACGACCTCGACGACCAGCCCGGCGTAGGGGTGGTCGAGGGCGTGGAAGTCGCGGGGGCCCGCCGCGCCGTCCCGGTAGACGGTCGCCTCATGGTCCTGGAACGCCGTGAAGACATGCGTACGGTCCTGGTAGACGCGGCCGTCCCGGTTGAGCCGCTTGTTGATGCCGACGGTCCACTTCATATGCTCCGCGTAGCGTCCCTCGGTGAGCCAGTAGACCGTGATGTAGCAGCCCGCGGCGACCGGTTGGGCGACCGCGGACTTCTCCGGGTAGCGCAGCTGCCGCAGGTCCCGGGTGGCGACCCAGCGGCGGCCCGCGAACATCCACGGCATGGCCATGGCCCCGGCGATGAAGTGGTCGTCCTCGTACCAGCGGTTGTAGGCGTATTCATGACCGGGGTGCGGCTCGACCATGGTGATCAGGGCGTGTCCCGGGCGCACTCCGTACGGGCCCACGGAGGCCAGTTCCGCGTACGCCTCGGCGCGCGTGTCCTCACTCGAGTCACTGCTCATGTCCCCCATATGTAGCTGACGTCACGTCAGATGGGGAGGGTCGCGACCGTATCGCGGACAAAGCGGTTGCCGTGTGCACTGATCTCTTTAGGCTGCATGCGACAGCGGAAACGTCCGCGCCGACGTCCGCACCAGCGAATCCGTACCAGCGAAGGAGCCCCATGCGCGCCGACCTCCCCGCCCTCGCGACCCGCGCCACCTCGGTCGCCGGCTCCCCGGTACGGGACATCCTCGCGCTCACCGCGCGCCCCGAGGTGATCTCCTTCGCCGGCGGGCTGCCGGCGGCCGAGCTCTTCGACGCGGAGGCGATACGGGCGGCCTTCGACCGGGTCCTCGCCGAGGCCCCGCGCGAGGCCCTCCAGTACTCGACGACCGAAGGCGACCCCGCCCTGCGCGCCGCCACCGCGGCCCGCCTCACCGCCCGCGGGCTGCCGACCGACCCCGACGCGCTGCTCGTCACCAGCGGCTCACAGCAGGCGCTGACCCTGCTGGCCACGGCGCTGCTGGAGCCTGGCGACACGGTCGTGGTCGAGGACCCCACCTACCTGGCCGCCCTGCAGTGCTTCTCCTTCGCGGGCGCGCGGATCGTGTCCGTGCCGAGCGACGAGGACGGCCTCGATCCGGCCGCGCTCGACGCGCTGGTGGAGCGGGAGCGGCCCAAGCTCCTCTACACCATCCCGACCTTCCAGAACCCCACCGGCCGCACCCTTCCCGCCGAGCGCCGCCGCGCGGTGGCGGAGGTCGCGGAGCGGCGCGGGCTGTGGATCGTCGAGGACGACCCGTACGGGGAGCTGCGCTTCGCCGGCGAGCCGGTGCCGTGGATCGCGAGCCTCCCGGAGGCCGCCGACCGCACCGTACTGCTCGGCAGCTACTCCAAGATCATGGCGCCGGGCCTGCGCCTCGGCTGGCTCCGCGCCCCCGCGACCCTCCGCCGCGCCTGCGCCATCGCCAAGCAGGCCGCCGATCTCCACACCCCGACGGTCACCCAGATGGCCGCCGCCCGCTACCTGACCGACGCCGACCTGGACGCCCACCTCGCCCACGTCCGCGACGCCTACCGCGACCGCCGGGACGCCCTGCTCGCGGGCCTCCCCGAGGCCCTGCCCGACGGCTCCCGCTGGAACCGCCCCGACGGCGGCATGTTCGTCTGGGCCTCCCTGCCCGAGGGCTACGACGCGACGGAGCGACTGCGGGTGGCGGTCGCACACGATGTGGCGTACGTGCCGGGCGCCCCGTTCTTCGCGGGCGCCCCGGACCCGGCGGCGATGCGACTGTCGTTCGTCACGCACACCCCGGACGAGATCGCGGAGGGCCTGCGCCGCCTCGCAAAGGCCCTGCACTAGGCGGCTCCCGGCGGCGCGGGTATGGCCTTCTCGGTGTGCGCGTCCTAGCCTGACGGCCCCGATCTGACGCTGCGTCAGTTCACTGGCGCCGTCAGGTCATCGCGATCACCCCGGGGAGGCACCCCATGCTGCTGCGCGACAAGACCGTCATCGTCTCGGGCGTCGGCCCCGGTCTCGGCCTGCGGGTCGCGGCGGCGTGTGTGCGGGACGGCGGCAACGCCGTGCTCGGGGCGCGGACGGAGGCCCAGTTGGCGAAGGCCGCCGCCGAGGCCGACCCCGGGGGCGGGCACACCGCGTGGCGCGCCACCGATATCGCGGACGAGCGGCAGTGCGAAGCCCTCGCCGCGCTCGCGGTCGAGCGGTTCGGGGGAATCGACGCCGTCATCCATGTGGCGGCGCTGGACAGCTATATGGGCGGGCTGGAGGACGCCGACTTCGCCTCCTGGAGCCAGGTCGTCGACACCAACCTGTTCGGCACGCTCCGGATGACCCGCGCCTGCCTGCCCGCGCTCAAGCGGCGCGGCGGCTCGGTGGTGATGATCGGCACGCAGTCGTCGGTCGCCGCGCCCACCCAGGTGCGACAGGCCGCGTACGCCGCGTCCAAGGGCGCGCTCGTCTCCGCGATGTATTCGCTCGCGCGCGAGCTGGGCCCGCACCGGATCCGGGTGAACACCGTGCAGCCCGGCTGGATGTGGGGTCCGCCGGTGCAGGCGTACGTCACGTACGCCGCGCACTCCGAAGGCGTACCGGAGCCCGAGGTGCTGGCCCGGCTCGCCGATCGGATGGCGCTGCCCGAGCTGGCGACGGACGGGGATGTGGCGGAGGCCGCGGTGTTTCTGGCCTCCGACCGGTCGCGGGCGATCACCGGCCAGTCATTGCTGGTCAATGCCGGTGAACTGATGCGGTGACGCGAGCGTCGCAACAGAGATTGCCATAGAGCGGTTGCTATAGCGGGGTCGCACAGAGGGATTGCACGGGGGTTGCGCCCTCCTTCTCCGGCCTGACGGGATCCCGCTCCCGTACGGCCCGTCCGTTGGTGCGGTCGAGCGTGGGCGTGCGCCTGGCGAAGTGCCCGCTCATCGTGGGTTCGCGGACGCGTTCACGACAACCGTCGGGTAGGTCAAGAAAGCGCAAATTCGTTCTGTGCTCTGATTTGCGTTCACATTCATGACCGGAAACATCTTGACCGGCCGCCCGAACAAGCGGTTCAATCCCGGAAGTACCCCGCTCCCGCTCGGGGGAACCCGCCCATGACGAACGTCGCGGCGAAGTGCGGTCCTGTTCATAAGACGGACCCCTGGAGGGGGCATGAACAGCCTCGACTGGACCGTACTCATTGGCTACTTCGGCGTGATGGTCGCCATCGGAGTCTGGTCCCACAAACGTGTTGACGACGTCAGCGACTTCTTCACCGCCGGCGGCAAGATGCCGTGGTGGCTCTCCGGTATCTCCCATCACATGTCCGGCTACAGCGCGGTCATGTTCACCGGCTATGCGGCCATCGCCTATCAATACGGCATCACGTCCTATGTCACCTGGTCATTCCCGATCGCCATCGGCATCGCGATCGGCTCCCAGCTCTTCGCGCCCCGGCTCAACCGGGTGCGCAGCAAGCTGCGCGTCGCCTCGCCGCTCGAATACCTCAAGAGCCGCTACAACGTGCCCACCCAGCAGGCGCTCGCCTGGTCCGGGGTGCTGCTGAAGATCGTCGACGTGGGCGCCAAGTGGGCGGCCATCTCGACCCTGCTGTCCATCTTCACCGGCGTCTCCCTCAACCAGGGCATCCTGATCACAGGCGCGGTCACCGCCGTCTACTGCACGGTCGGCGGGCTGTGGGCCGACGCGCTCACCGAACTGGGCCAGTTCGTGATCCAGTTCATCGCGGGCATCGCCATGCTGGTCGCCGTGCTCCATGAGCTCGGCGGCATCAGCACGCTGTGGAACGTCTGGGACGACCTGCCGGACACCCACCGCGAGCCGACGGTCGGCCCCTACACCCTGACCTTCCTGCTCGCCTATCTGTTCATCAAGACCTTTGAATACAACGGCGGGATGTGGAACCAGGCGCAGCGCTATATGGCCACCGACAGCGCCCACTCCGCCAAGCGCTCGGCCCGGCTGTCGGCCATCCTGTGGTTCGTCTGGCCGCTGGTGCTCTTCTTCCCCATGTGGGTGGCGCCGCTGATCGTCAAGACCGACAAGCCCGCCGACTCCTACGCGCTGATGGCCGAGCAGCTGCTGCCGCACGGCCTGCTGGGGCTGGTCATCGTCGGCTTCTTCTCGCACACGATGGCCATGTGCTCCTCGGACGCCAACGCGATCGCGGCCGTCGTCACCCGCGACATCATGCCCGCGATCTTCAAGTCCGTACGGGGGTGGAGCAGCCGCACCGGGCTGCTCGCGGCGCGCTATGCCACGCTGCTCTTCCTCGCCCTGTCCATGGCCATCGCCACGCAGGTCAACTCGGACTTCTTCGGGGACATCATCACCGTGGTGATCAAGTGGGTCGCCGGGCTCATGGGACCGATCGCGATCCCGCTGATGCTCGGTCTGCTGCGTGCGTTCCGCAAGTCGGGTCCGACGGCGGCGCTGGTCAGCTGGGCGCTGGGGCTGTTCGCCTTCTATTTGGTCAACTACCCGATCAACGACGCGATCGACGGTGGAGTGAACCTGGAGTACCAGGTCTCCGTCCCGCTCGCGGTCTCGCTCGTGCTCTTCATCGCCATCGGCTACATCAAGCCGGAGGACACCCCGGAGCGCGACGCCATTCTCGACTCGCTCAACTCGGATGACGACGGGCCGGGTTCGGCGAGTGCCGCGCTGTCGGTGCCGAAGCGGGGTGCGACCGACCAGAGCTCGGTCGCGGGCGCGACGGACTGAGGCGCGGCGGCAGGCACCCGCGGGGCGGGACCGCTCATCCCGCCCCGCGGGTGCCCCCGCGGACGCTCACCACCAGGGCCCAGGCGAGCAGGCCGAACGCCGCGGTGGAGGTGACCGCGCGCACCACGTTCCAGCGCACCCACCGCTCCTCGAACCGCTCACGCACCGCCGCCAGGTCCAAGTCGCCGATCCGGTCCGGATGGCCGGCGTCGGCCAGCGCGTCGTTCAGCGGCACATTGACCCGGAAGGTGATCACCAGCATCACCAGGTAGAGGGCGACGGCGGCCACGATCAACGGCAGCGCGGACCGCCCCGCTCCGCGCAGATGCGCCGCGGCGGCCAGCGCGGAGAGCAGCAGCGCGCCGCCGAAGATCAGGGCGAACCAGCCGTTGAGGATCGCCACGTTGATCCGCTGCATCGCGTCGACGAAGGTACGGTCGTCCGCCTGCCCGAGGCCGGGCATCACGGAGCACGCGTATCCGTAGAAGAGGCCCGCGCTCAGCCCGGTGGCCACGGTGGCGGCGATCAGCACGGGGGTCTGGAGGGCGTGGTGGTACGTCATGCCGTACAGCCAAGCGCGGCGCGGCGAGACGGGCCATGGCCGAAAGGCTCGATGACATAAGCGAGCGTCTCAGGTCACGGCGGACGATATGAGGTCGCTCAGGCGTCGGTGGTGCAGGCCACCGCGAACATCCGGCTGTCCTCGTATACGCAGTAGCGGACGATCAGCCCGTCCTCGACGGTCACCCGCACCGCGAAGGGAGACCGGTAGCGCTTGCCCGTGGCGCGTACGGTGCCGGCCAGGGTCCCCGTCACCATCGCCTCGGCTTCCTCCACCACGATGACGTCGATCGTGTTTCCCTCCGGGTCCGGGGCCAGGCTCTCGCCCAGCTCGCGGAAGTGGGCGACGGCGTCGGCGCGGGTGGCGCGCGGGCGGATCCACGGGACGTCCGGGTTCTCGGCGATCTGCCAGTCGACCCGCTCGGCGAACAGTTCGCCGAGGCCCTGAAGGTCACCGGCCGCCATCCGCGCCAGGAACTGCTGGACGGTGGCGCGGGTGCGCTCGCTGATGGTCATGTCGGCGGCGGTGGCGGCCATATCGGTCTCCTCGGTGCTGGTGCCGTGCGGTCTGCTGCGCACGATGTTCGCGTGGCCCGGGGAGGAACGTCGATTACCGGCGAGGTAATGGGCGCGAGGGGCCGCCGGCCGGGATACGGCTACGTGCCGGGATACGGCTACGTGCGGGGATAGCGGGCCAGCCAGGCGGGGGCGGAGGCCGCCGGGCCGTGCAGGGCCGGGCCCTGCGTCATCTCCATCGCGAAGTCGTCGGCCAGCTCCAGCATCGTGCCGCGCCCCTCCAGCTCCGCCAGCCACGCGGGCGGCAGCGCGGTCTCGCCGTGCAGCGTGCCCAGGAGGTTGCCGCACACCGCCGCCGTGGAGTCGCTGTCCCCGCCGTGGTTGACGGCGAGCAGCAGGCCGTGGTGCACGTCCTCGGCGACCAGCGCGCAGTACAGCCCGATGGCCAGGGCCTCGTCGCCGGTCCAGCCCTCCCCCAGGGACGCCACCCGCTCGGGCGTGGGCAGCCCCTGCCGTACGGCGCCGAGCGCGTATCGCAGCGCGTCGGTGGTCTCCTCGTGGCCGGGCCGGGTGGCCAGGTGGGCCAGCGCCCGCTGCACCGCCCCGTCCAGCGCGTCGCCGCGCGCGAGCCCGTGCACGATCAGGGCGAAGGCCCCGGCGGACAGATAGCCGGTGGGGTGCCCGTGGGTCTGCGCCGCGCACTCGATGGCCAGTTGGAAGACCAGCTGCGGCTCCCAGCCCACCAGCAGCCCGAAGGGCGCCGAGCGCATGACCGCGCCGCACCCCTTGGAGTCGGGGTTCTTGGGGCTGTCCAGGGTGCCCATGGTCTCGTCGGCCAGCCCGGTCAGACAGGCCCGGCCGGGCGCCCGCTGGGCGTACAGCCACTCCTCGCGGGCCAGCCAGCCCCCGTCCGTCCGCCGCTCGTCGGGCCCCCAGTCGCGCTGGGTGGCGTACCAGCGGCGGTGGGCGGCGTGGATGTCGGTGGGCGGGTGCCAGGCGCCGGTGTCGCGCCGCACCTGGGCGCGGATCAGGCCGTCCACGGTGAAGAGCGTCATCTGGGTGTCGTCGGTGACGCGGCCGCGCCGCCCGTACGCCGGGAGGAAGTCGGTGACGCCCTCGGGACCGTGCTCCGCCCGGATGTCGGCGAGCGAGGAGAACTCGACCGCGGCGCCCAGGGCGTCCCCGAGCGCACCGCCGAGCACACAGCCGCGCACCCGGCTGCGGAAGTCCTGCTGCTCGGCGCGGCCCCATACGCCGGTCGCCGCACTGGCGGTTGCCGTCACGACGTTGCCCCTTCCCCATCGACGCACGTACGGCCATTGGACTGGCTTTCGCACTGTAATCGACACCGAATGATCGCCTTCAGTCCGCCGATGATTGTGAAGGCGTCGACACGGAGGGCACTCGGGATCGCCGCATTCCGAGACACCGAGCCAACAGAAGGGGGCTGTGGGGGCGCGGCACGCAGAGGAGGCCGGGCCCGGACTTCCGGACCCGGCCTCCTCAGGCCACACGGCAGGGCGTGCCGCTAGGCGGCAGGCTTCCTGATGTCCTCGATGACGCTCGCGAAGCCGTCACCACCACGCCCATCGGCGATCGCCCGCCCCATCAGGGCACGGACAGCCGCGAGCGGTCCGGAGTCCAGGCCCCGGGCCTCGCTCGTCTCCAGGATGTGGTCGACCCCCGCCGCCTCCATCGCCAGATTGCCCAGATCCCCCGGATAGTCACGGTTGTCGATACCATCCGCGACCTGGTCCGCCATTGCGGGAAGCAGGGCGAAGAATTCCTTGATGTACGGCAGGAATTCCTTGGCCGTGACACCGTCCGCGCCCACCAGAGCGAGGGAATGGACCATGGCGGCCATGCTGGAATAGAAGACATTGAGCAGCGCCAGGTCGTACAGCGGCGCGACCCCGTGGTCCGCGCCGAGATAGCGGTTGTTTCCGCCCAGCGCCTTCAGCGTCGTCTCATACGCCTCGAACACCGACCGCGACCCGCTGTACAGAAGCAGGGCCTGCGGCGAACCGATGACCGGGGTGGGCACCATGATCGCCCCGTCGAGGTAGTCGATACCGCGGCCCGCCGCCCACGCGGCGGCCTCGCGGGCCCGCTCCGGGGTGTCCGAGGTGAGGTTGACCAGCGCCCGCCCCGCCAACTCCGCCCCCAGCGGCTCGAGGATCGCCTGGCTCACCTCGTAGTCCACGACGCATACGACCACGAGCTCGCCGGCCTGCACCGCCTCGGCGGGCGTCCGCGCCCGCACCGCTCCGCGGGCGACGAGGGCATCGGCCTTGTGCGCGGAGCGGTTCCATACGGTCGTGGGATGGCCCGCCGCCAGGAACGCCCCGGCCAGCGCCTGACCCATCGCGCCAAGACCGACGACCGTCACCGGCGCTCGGTTTTCACCTGCCATGACAGCACCACCTATTTCTTGCTTTCGAGTCCTTGATAAATCGCCTGCGCGCGCTGGGCTCTCATCGATCCTGTTATCCGCCGGGGCCGGACTCAAGTACCCACAAAAAAGTGCGTACTTACCCCGAGGTACGCGGGTGCGCGGCCACCCCGCTACGTTGGCCGGCATGTTCGACAAGAGCTTCTACGATCTGGCCTTCGGCGTGGACCCGGGCGGAGCCCGCAGGGACGCCCATTTCATCACCGCCACCCTGGACGAGGTGAAGCGCGAGCTGGCGTCGGACCTCGCCCAGGGAGTCAACCTGTACCTGCTGTGCTGGTACGGCGCACGCCTGACGCTGGACGTCTACCAGCAGGGGGAGCTGACGGAGTCCATAGACCTCCACCCCTTCATCACCATCTCCGTCGAGGGCTATCCGGACGTCACCTTCACGGGCCCGGGCGAACCCGTCGGCTACGACTTCCGAGATGACAAGGGAGACATCGAGGACGACGAGGACGACGAGGACGACGAGGACGAAGACTTCGAGGACGAGGAAGAAGACGAGGAGGACAACCTCGCCGACCGGTTGTTCATGGACGACCTCGGCGACACGGTCAAGGTCTCGGTCGACTGGGACCGCATCCCGGTGCCATCGCTCATCGGTGAGCTCGCGGGGCCGGACGACGAAGCCGTACTGCTGACCGGGGATCGCCTCGCCGAGTACGGCTATCAGGACTTCGAGGAGTGACGCCACGCCGGTGTCAACCTTTGGTTGACACGCCAGGGGTGTCAACCTAGGGTTGCCTCATGACGAATCCAGTCGGCATGACGACTCCCGTCCGCCTCGACGACCTGATCGAGGTCATCAAGAAGGTCCACCCCCAGCCCCTCGACCAGCTCTCCGACGCGGTCATCGCCGCGGACCACCTGGGCGACGTGGCCGACCACCTGATCGGCCACTTCGTCGACCAGGCGCGCCGCTCGGGCGCCTCCTGGAGCGAGATCGGCCAGAGCATGGGCGTCACCCGGCAGGCGGCCCAGAAGCGCTTCGTCCCCAAGGACCCGGGCGAGCCGTCCGCCCTCGACCCCAACCAGGCCTTCGGCCGCTACACCCCCCGGGCCAGGAACGTCGTGATGGCCGCGATGAACGAGGCCCAGGCCGCCCGCAACCCCGAGATCCGCCCCGAGCACCTGATGCTCGGCCTCCTCAGCCAGCCCGGAGCCCTCGCGGCGAAGGCGATCATCGCCCAGGACGTCCTCCTGGACACCGTCCGCC
The DNA here is from genome assembly GCF_053599555.1 of Streptomyces sp. NPDC000941. NCBI lineage: Bacteria > Bacillati > Actinomycetota > Actinomycetes > Kitasatosporales > Streptomycetaceae > Streptomyces > Streptomyces sp. NPDC000941. Next base: position 43,050 of record NZ_JBSFMM010000055.1, on the reverse strand, counting down.
AGGCCGCCACCGCGGCCCTGCCCCCCGCGGCCGACGAGGTCCCCGACCTCATCCCGTACGACGCGGCCTCCCGCAAGGTCCTGGAGCTCACCTTCCGCGAGGCCCTGCGGCTCGGCCACAACTACATCGGCACCGAGCACATCCTGCTCGCCCTCCTGGAGTACGAGGACGGCGCGGGCATCCTGGCCGGCCTCGGCATCGACAAGCCGGCCGCCGAGGCCCACCTCGCCCAGGAACTGGCCGCCGTGCTGAAGGCCAAGTCCCAGGACTGACCGCACCGCCTCCGGGGGCCGAGTACTCCGTGCTCTGAACCGAGCCGGCAAAAGCAGTTGCGCCTCTCACCCGTCGCGGACAAGGTGCCACGGTACGAGAGGAGTTGCTGTGCAGCGTTCTGAGGTCCCGGCCCTCACGGAGATCGTCGTGGCGGACAAGGAGGCCGGCCCCTACGGCATCACGACCGGCCCTGACGGGGCCCTGTGGATCACCTTCGTCCACAGCGGTCGCATCGCCCGTCTCACCCTTGACGGCGAACTCACCGAATATCCCCTGGACTCGCCCGAGTGCCGCCCCACGGTCATCACCCCGGGGCCCGACGGCGCACTGTGGTTCGCCCGCTCCCAGGACCACCGGCTCGGCCGTATCACGGTCGACGGCGAATCCGAATCCTTCCGCGTGCCGACGCCCGACAGCGGCCCCTTCGGCATCACCCCGGGTCCGGACGGTGCGCTGTGGTTCACCCAGATGAACACCGACCGCATCGGCCGCGCCACCACCAAGGGAGAGATCACCGAGTTCACCCTCCCCGTAGCGGGCGCCTTCCCCTCGGCGATCACCGCGGGCCCCGATGGAGCCCTGTGGTTCACGCTCAACCAGGCGCACGCGATCGGCCGCATCACCATCGACGGCGACATCGCCCTTCACCCGCTGCCCACCCCCGGCGCCGCCCCCGTGGGTATCACCAGTGACGGCACCGCCTTGTGGTTCGTCGAAATCGCGGCGGGCCGGATCGGCAGGATCTCGGTGGCCGGCGAAATCGAGGAGTTCCCGCTCCCCGACCGCACGGCCAAACCCCACGCCATCGTCGCGACCTCCGCCGGGGACTGCTGGTTCACCGAATGGGGAGCCAACCGCATCGGCCATATCACCGCGACCGGCGAGATCACGGAATACGACCTGCCGTCACCGTCATCGGAACCGCACGGCATCACGGTGGGTCCCGACGGTGCGCTCTGGGCGGCGCTTGAGACGGGAGCGGTCGCGCGGCTGGCGGCTTGAGGACATGCAGGACGCACTGTCCGCGCGCGCCGGGATCCGAACGGGCGGGCGGCCGGGCGTATCGTTCCCGCCATGCGTTGTGCGATATGCGGGTCCGGTCGGCTGAGTCCGCTCGGGGAGCTTATGTCGTCCGATTCGATGCAGAAGCGGCTGCGGCTGAAATTTCCCCGTCCGGGGGCGTTCAAGGCGCGGCCGACGTTTCAAGCCGATCTCGCGCGGGCGTGTCGGGACTGCGGGGCGCTGATTCCGTTCCTCAATGAGTGGGAGCGGCGACGGCTGGACGCGGAGGCCGATGACCTGCGGGACGAAGGCGAAGCCAAGGACGAGCCGTGAGCGCACCCAGCCCATCCGAGATACCTCGTGTGCTGGTCGTCCGCAACGCCGAGCGCAGCGGGCCGGGCCGGCTGCTGCCTTGGCTGCGCGACGAGGGGCTGGCCGTAGAAGAGCTGGCGGGCCCCGAGGCTCCGGCCGATCCGGCCGGGTACGACGCCGTGGTGCTGCTCGGGGGCGGGTTTCTGCCGGACGACGACGCGTACGCGCCGTGGCTGCCGGCGCAGCGCGACCTCACGCGCCGGGCAGTGGCCGGGAGGGTGCCGTTGCTCGGGATCTGTCTGGGGGCCCAGGTGTTGGCCGTGGCGGAGGGCGGCCTGGTGCAGGGGTCGTACGGGGTGCCGGAGCGTGGTTCGTGCGCCGTCGAGTTGCGTACGGAGGCCGGAGAGGACCGACTGCTGGCCGGGCTGCCGCGGCGGTTTCGGGCCATTCAGAACCACCGCGACCAGATCACGCGGCTCCCGCCCGGCTCGGCTCATCTGGCGCGGAGCGACGCGTGCCCGGTGCAGGCGTTCCGGGTCGGGGAGTGTGCCTGGGGCGTCCAGTTCCATCCCGAGGCCGGCGCGGACCGGCTCGACGGCTGGGACGAGGCGGCCCTGGCCGAGAAGGGTCTTGACCTGGCCGCCCTCCGCGCCGAGGCGCAGACGGCCGAGCCCGCGTCAACACACGCCGCGCGCCGGCTCGCGGCCAACTTCGCCGCCGTCGTACGCGGCTGTGCGACCCCTTAGTCGCCCAGCACCGGCAGCAGCTCCGGCAGATGGCCGTCCGAGGCCAGGGCCGCCCTCTGGCGGTCGGCCGGGACCTCGCCGTAGGTGGTGGTGCGGGGGCGGGCCGGGCGGCTGGCGGATTCGGCGATGGCGACGAGGTCCTGGATGGAGCGGTACGAGCCGTAGGACGAGCCCGCCATACGGGAGATGGTCTCCTCCATCAGGGTGCCGCCCAGGTCGTTGGCGCCGGAGCGCAGCATCTCGGCCGCGCCCTCCGCGCCCAGCTTGACCCAGCTGGTCTGGATGTTGGGGATATGCGGGTGGAGCAGGAGCCGGGCCATGGCGGTCACGGCGCGGTTGTCGCGGGCGGTCGGGCCGGGGCGGGCGATGCCGGCGAGGTAGACGGGGGCGTTGGTGTGGATGAAGGGGAGGGTCACGAACTCCGTGAAGCCGCCCGTCTCCTGCTGGATCTCGGCGAGCAGCCGCAGATGGCCCAGCCAGTGGCGGGGCTGGTCCACATGGCCGTACATCATCGTGGAGGAGGACCGGATGCCCACCTCATGGGCGGTCCTGATGACCTCGACCCAGGTGGCGGTGGGCAGCTTGCCCTTGGTGAGGATCCAGCGGACCTCGTCGTCAAGGATCTCGGCGGCGGTGCCGGGGATCGTGTCGAGACCGGCCTCGCGCGCGGCGGTCAGCCATTCGCGGATGGACAGGCCGGTGCGCGTCGCGCCGTTGACGACCTCCATCGGGGAGAAGGCGTGGACGTGCATGCCCGGCACGCGCTCCTTCACCGCCCGCGCGATGTCGAAGTAGGCGGTGCCGGGCAGGTCCGGGTGGATGCCGCCCTGCATGCACACCTCGACCGCGCCGACGTCCCACGCCTGCTGGGCGCGGTCGGCCACCTGGGACAGCGAGAGGGTGTAGGCGTCGGCGTCGGTGCGGCGCTGGGCGAAGGCGCAGAAGCGGCAGCCGGTGTAGCAGACGTTGGTGAAGTTGATGTTGCGGGTGACGATGTACGTGACGTCGTCGCCGACCGTGGCGCGGCGCAGGTCGTCGGCGATCCGGCACAGCGCGTCCAGCGCCGGGCCTTCGGCGTGGAGGAGGGCCAGCGCCTCGGGGTCGGTCAGCCGGGTGGGGTCGTCGGCGGCGACGGACAGGGCGGCGCGGACGTCCGCGTCGATACGGGAGGGGGCCATTCCGGGCGCCGCCGCCTCGCGCAGCACCTCCCAGTCGCCGTACACCTCGTCGAAGTCGTCGCGGCGGTCACCGGTGCGGCCCTCGGTGTCGATGGTGCGGTGCAGATCGGTGCGGCCGGAGGCGGTGAAGCCCTCGTCGGGCTCCTGCCAGGGCAGGCCGACCGGCCTCGCGTCCTCGCGGGCCAGGCCGGTGGCCGGATCGGCCAGGGCGCTGACGTGGGGCAGCAGCCGGGGGTCGAGCCAGGGCTCGCCGCGCTGGACGAACTCGGGGTACACCGCGAGCCGTTCGCGCAGCCGGAAGCCGGCGGCGGCCGAGTGCTCGGCGAGCTCGTCCACCTGCGGCCAGGGGCGCTCGGGGTTGACGTGGTCGATGGTGAGCGGGGAGACGCCGCCCCAGTCGTCGATACCGGCGCCGATGAGCCGTGTGTACTCCCCCTCGACCAGGTTCGGCGGCGCCTGGATGCAGGCGGCGGGGCCGAGGATATGGCGGGCGACGGCGACGGTGGCGACGAGGTCGTCCAGCTCCGCGTCCGGCATACCGCGCATCGCCGTGTCCGGCTTGGCGCGGAAGTTCTGGATGATGACTTCCTGGATGCCGTGGTAGGCGCGCGCGACACGGCGCAGCGCGAACAGCGAGTCCGCGCGCTCCTCGTAGCTCTCCCCGATCCCGATCAGCAGCCCGCTGGTGAAGGGGACGGAGCTGCGCCCGGCGTCCTCCAGGACGCGCAGCCGCACGGCGGGCTCCTTGTCCGGGGAGCCGTAGTGCGGACCGCCGGGCTCGCTCCACAGCCGCTCGGCGGTGGTCTCCAGCATCATCCCCATGGAGGGGGCGACGGGCTTGAGCCGCTGGAAGTCCGTCCAGGTCATGGCGCCGGGGTTGAGATGCGGCAGCAGCCCGGTCTCCTCCAGGATGCGGATCGAGATGGCCCGTACGTACGCGATGGTGTCGTCGTAGCCCTCGGCCTCCAGCCACTCACGGGCCTCGGGCCAGCGGTCCTCGGGGCGGTCGCCGAGGGTGATGAGCGCTTCCTTGCAGCCCAGTTCGGCCCCGCGCCGGGCGATGGCGAGGACTTCGTCGGGGGACATGAACATCCCGTGGCCGGCGCGGCGCAGCTTGCCGGGGACGGTGACGAAGGTGCAGTAGTGACACTTGTCCCGGCACAGCCGGGTCAGCGGGATGAAGACGCTGCGCGAGTAGGTGATGACCCCGGCGCGGCCCGCGGCCGCCAGGCCCGCGTCACGGACCCGGGCCGCGGAGGCCGTCAGATCGGCGAGATCCGCCCCGCGTGCCTGGAGCAGCACGGCCGCCTCGGCGGCGTCCAGCGCCACGCCGTCGCGGGCGCGTTTGAGCGCGCGGCGCATGGCGTTGGGGGTGGGGGCAGCCTGGGCGGACGGCTCGGATCCCTGCGCGCTCGTGGTCATTCTCCGAGCATACGAGGGGTATGTGACACCGCCAGACCGCCCCACAAGGTGGGCCCGGGGCGCGTGGACGGCCGCGCGCATGTTCCCTCACGGCCATAGAGTTATCCACAGGCCTTTCCGTGCGTGTCACTCCCGCGTACAACGGTGTGAGCGCTGGTGACGGACGCCACGACGGCCACAGGGGGCACTCATGCAGCGACGCGACGTACTCAGGCTCTCCGCCCTTGCGGGTGCGGCGGGCGTGCTGACACTCGATCCGGTGACCTTCGCCCAGGCGGAGGAGCGCGACGGCGGCGGGGGCACCGGCGGGTCCGGCAGCGAGCAGACGAAGACGGTCACGGGCCATCTGCCCACCGGATCGCCCGACTTCGTCTATCTGCCGGTGGAAGTTCCGCGCGGTGTCCGCGAGATCGCCGTCTCGTACTCGTACGACAGGCCGACGGTCCCGGCCGGCACCCAGGGAAACGCCTGCGACATCGGCATCTTCGACGAGCGCGGCACGGACCTCGGCGGGCGCGGCTTCCGCGGCTGGTCGGGCGGCGCCCGCACCGAGTTCGCGATCAGCGCCGAGCAGGCGACGCCCGCGTATCTGGCGGGGCCGGTGAAGGCGGGCACCTGGCACATCGTGCTCGGTCCCTACACGGTGGCTCCGCAGGGGCTCGACTACAAGGTCACCGTCACGCTGCGGTTCGGCGAGCCGGGCGAGACGCCGAAGCCGGTTTACCCGCCGCAGCGGGCCAAGGGGCGCGGCCGGGCCTGGTACCGGGGCGACTCCCATCTGCACACGATCCACTCCGACGGCAAGCGCACCCCGGCCGAGGTGGCCGCCGCCGCCCGGGCCGCCGGGCTCGACTTCATCACCACCACCGAGCACAACACCACGTCCTCGCATCCGGCCTGGGAGGGGCTGTGGGGCGATGACCTGCTGATCCTCACCGGCGAAGAGGTCACCACGCGCAATGGCCATGTGGTGGCCCTCGGCACCGACCCGGGCGTCTTCATCGACTGGCGCTACCGCGCCCGGGACAACGCCTTCGGGAAGTACGCCCGCAAGATCCGGCAGGCGGGCGGCCTGGTCATCCCGGCCCATCCGCACGGCACCTGCGTCGGCTGCAACTGGAAGTTCGGGTTCAACGACGCGGACGCGGTCGAGGTGTGGAACGCGGACTTCACCCCGGACGACGAGGTCACGGTCCAGGAGTGGGACAACACGCTGGTGGCCGCCGCCCGCGGCGACGGCCGCTGGCTCCCGGCCGTGGGCCACAGCGACGCGCACCGCGAGCCCCAGGTCGTCGGATTGCCGCAGACGGTGGTGCTCGCCGACGATCTGTCGCGTACGGCGATCCAGGACGGCATACGGGCCGGGCGCTGCTGGATCGCGGAGTCCTCGGCGATCGGCCTCTCCTTCGAGGCGGTCGGCGGCCGCGGGCAGCACGCGGGCATCGGCGAGCGGCTGAAGGTCGGCCGGCAGGACGAGGTGACGGTCCGGCTGAAGGTCTCCGGCGTCGGCTCGGGCTGCACCATCCGGCTCATCACCGACCAGGGCCAGCTGTACGGCACGGCGATCCCCGACTCCGGGTCCGGCACCGCGGAGTGGCGTACGACGGCGTCCTACGCGGCGTATGTACGGGCCGAGGTGCGCTACGCCCCGGCGGACGGCGGAGCGTCCGGGGTACCGGGCCGGATGGCGGCGATGACGAACCCGATCTGGCTGGGCGAGCGGTAACGCGAGCGTTGCCTTGGGAGCGGGCCGGGGGCAACCGGGCACTGCCGCGCGGATGCGGCTGACACCGGGACACCCCGGCCCGCCTCCGGGCTACGGCCACGACCTGGTCTTGGCGAGGCCCCCGGTGGCCGAAGGGCTCGGGGTGCCGCTCGGCGAGGCGCCGGCGGTCGGCTTGGGCGTCGCGGTCCCCCCTCTCGCGCGGCCGTCACGCGTCAAGCGGGGCGGAGCGCCGCGCGGACGCGTCGGCCGCCGTCCACCACCAGGTCGGTGCCGGTGATCCAGGACGCCTCGTCCGAGACCAGCCAGCGGACCGCCCGCGCCACGTCGTCCGGTTCACCGATGCGGCCGAGGGGAAGGGCAGCGGCGAGTGCGGGTTCGTCAGCCTCCCAGACGAAGCGGGCCATCTCGGTGCGTACCAGCCCCGGGGAGACCGCGTTGACGCGGACGGACGGGGCCAGTTCGGCCGCAAGTTGGCGGGTGAGGCGGAGGAGGGCGGTCTTGCTCGCGCCGTAGGCGCCGATGCCGGGACCGACGCCGTGGGTGCCCTCGGTGCAGATGTTGACGATCGCGCCGCCGTGGTCGCGCATCCAGCCGCGCCAGGCCGCCTGGGTCAGGCGGAGCGGGGCCTCCACGTTGACCGTGAAGGCCGTCCGCCAGACGAGCGGGTCCGCGTCCATCAGCGGGCCGAGCGGGGCGTTGGTGGCGGCGTTGTTGACCAGGATGTCGAGGCGGCCGAATGCGGAAAGGGCGCGGGATACGGCCTCGTCGAGGTGGGCCGGGTCCGCTACGTCGCCCGCGCACGCGATGGCTCGCGGGCCCAGGCGGCGTACGGCGTCGGCCAGCCCATCCGGGTCGCGCGCCGTGACACACACCGCCACCCCGGCCTCCGCCAGCGCCTCCGCCACGGCGAGGCCGATCCCGCGGGAGGCGCCCGTGACCAGGGCAGCACGGCCTGCGAGGGCGGCACGCCTTGCGGGGTCGGCGGGCCCTGCGGCGTCGGCCCGCCCCGCGGCGTCGGCCCGCCCCGCGGGGTCCGCACGCCCCGCGGCGTCGGCCCGCCCGCCGACGGGCCCGCCCTCCGGCGTGGTGGCCCCGGCAGGGCCGCCGGGCCCGCGGGTAGCGCTGCCCCGACTGCCGGTGCTGTTGTCCGGCCCGCCCGAAGCGCCGTCCGGCTCGCCCGTAGCGTCGCCCGGCCCGCCCGTAGCGCTCACCGCCGCGTCACCCTCTCGCGCCCAGCCCGCGCTCACCTCGTCGTACTCACCTCGCGCTCACCTCGTACTCACCGTCTCCGTGTCGCGCCCCGACCGCAGCACCACACCCGGAAGCGCCCCCGTGACCTGGTCGTCCCGGATGGTCTCGACGCCGCCCACCCGTACGCTCACGACGCCGATCGCCCGCGAGTCCAGCCGCGGGCTGTCCCCCGGCAGGTCGTGCACCAGCTTCGCCTGGCCCGCGTCGATCCGTTCGGGGTCGAAGAGCACCAGGTCCGCGTGGTAGCCCTCGGCCACGCGGCCGCGCTCCCGCAGGCCGAACAGCCGGGCCGGATCGTCGGTGAGCATCCGCACCGCACGCTCCAGGCCGACCAGCTTCCGCCCGCGCAGACAGTCCCCCAGGAAGCGGGTGGTGTACGGCGCGCCGCACATCCGGTCCAGGTGTGCCCCGGCGTCCGAGCCGCCGAGCAAAACATCCGGATGCTCCCAGGTCTGCTGCCGCAGCTCCCAGCTGGCCGGGTCGTTGTCGGTCGGCATCGGCCACAGCACCGTACGGAGCTCGTCGGCGGCGCAGATCTCCACCAGGCAGGCGAAGGCGTCCGTCCCGCGCTCGGCGGCGATGTCCCGTACGACGCGCCCGGTCAGCCCGGCGTTGGCCGCGGAGTAGGTGTCGCCGATGACGTACCGCTCGAAGTTGGTCAGCCGCCGGAAGACCCCGGCCTCGGGGCTGTGCGCGCGGCGCAGCATCTCTTCCCGTACGGCGGGGTCGCGGAGGGTCGCGATCCGCTCGGGGACCGGCAGCCCGAGGATGTCGCCCCACCCGGGGATGAGGTTGAGCGCGCAGAAGGTGCCCAGCGACATGTTCATGGGGGTGAGGATCGGCATGGTCAGCGCGACGATCCGGCCGCCCGCCTCACGGGCCCGCTCGCTCGCCTCCAACTGCCGCGGCACCCGCTCCGGCACGGCGGCGTCGATCGTGAGGACGTTCCAGTTCAGCGGCCGCCCGGAGACCGTGGTCATCTCCACGAACAGATCGATCTCGTCGTCCGAGAACCGGTCGAGACAGCCCGCGACGATCGCCTCGATCTGCGTCCCCTCGTGTTCACCGACCGCCCGCGACAGCGCGATCAGCTCCTCGGGCCGGGCGTGGCGGGAGGCCACCGGCTTGCGGTCGCCGTCCGAGTGGGTGGAGGACTGGGTGGTGGAGAGCCCCCAGGCGCCGGCGTCCATGGCCGCGTGGAGGAGCCGCAGCATCTCGTCCATCTGCGCGGCCGTGGGCTGCCCGCCGATCGCGTCGGGGCCCATCACATGGCGGCGCAGCGCGCAGTGCCCCACCATGAAGCCCGCGTTGACCGCGATCCGCCCGTCCAGCGCGTCCAGGTACTCGCCGAAGGTGTGCCAGTTCCATGGCGCTCCCTCCTCGAGCGCCACCAGCGACATGCCCTCGACCTTGCTCATCATCCGCCGGGTGTAGTCGGCGTCCTCGGGCCGCTCCGGGTTGAGCGGCGCGAGCGTGAAGCCGCAGTTGCCGCCCGCGACGGTGGTCACGCCGTGGTTCAGGGAGGGGGTGGCGTACGGGTCCCAGAACAGCTGCGCGTCGTAGTGCGTATGCGGGTCGACGAACCCGGGCGCGAGCACGAGACCGGTCGCGTCCTCGACGCTCCGGGCCTGCTCGGTCACGGTGCCGGGCTCGGCGATGACCGCGATGCGCCCGTCCCGCAGGCCGACGTCGGCGACATGGGCGGGGGCGCCGGTGCCGTCCACGACGGTCGCGGCGCGTATGAGGTGGTCGAGCACGGTGGTTCTCCCTTCACGCTCGGTTCTGCTCCTCGTGGCGGGTCGTGTTCAGTCGCCGGCCGCCTGGCGGAAGCGGGTCGTACGGTGCACCGGGTCGGTGTCGATCTTCGGGATGACGTGCTCGCCGATCAGCTTGATCGTGTTCATGGTGTCCTCGCTGCTGATCCCGATCGGCAGCCCGAAGGACAGCTGGTCGGCGCCCGCCTGCTCCCACCGCTTGCACTGCTGGAAGACCTCGTCCGGGTCGCCGCAGATCATCAGCTCCTCGGCGATCAGCAGCTCGATGATCTCCTCGGTGTACTCCGGCAGCAGTTCGGGCCACTCCGGAATGCCCTCCGGCCGCGGGAACGTGTCGTGGTAGCGGAACAGCAGCGACTGCAGATAGTTGAGCCCGCCGCCCACCGCGATCTCGACCGCCTTGGCGTGGGTCTCCGCGCAGATCGCCGTGGACGTCACCATCACGTTGTCGTTGACGAAGCCGCCGACCGGTTCGGCCTCCTTGACGGCGTTCTTGTACGAGTCGAGGACCCACTCCATGTCCGAGACCTTCTGGATGGAGAAGCCGAGCACGCCGAGCCCCTTCTTCCCCGCCATCGCGTACGAGGAGGGTGACCCGGCCGCGTACCACATGGCCGGATGCGAGGCCCCGTACGGCTTCGGCAGCACCTTGCGCGGCGGCAGCGTCCAGTGCGTGCCCGTGAAGCCCTGGTACTCGTCCTGCAGCCACATCTTGGGGAACTCGGCGATCGTCTCTTCCCAGATCTCCTTGGTGTGGTTCATATCGGTCACCCCCGGCAGGAACCCGAGGATTTCGTGGCTGCCCGCCCCGCGCCCCGAGCCGAACTCGAAGCGGCCGCCGGAGAGGTGGTCGAGCATGGCGACCTTCTCGGCGACCTTGACGGGGTGGTTGACCTGGGGCAGCGGGTTGAAGATCCCGGAGCCCAGGTGGATCCGCTCGGTGGCGTGCGCGAGGTAGCCGAGGAAGACGTCGTTGGCCGACAGGTGGGAGTACTCCTCCAGGAAATGGTGCTCGGAGGCCCACGCGTACTTGAAGCCCGACCGGTCCGCCTGGATGACGTACTCGGTCTCCTCGATCAATGCGTGGTGCTCCGCCTCCGGGTCGGCCTCCTGCCGACTCCTGGGCACATATCCCTGCACAAAGAGTCCGAATTCCATGGAGGGTCACCGCCTCAGTGTTCTATCGTGCAGACTATCTGACGCTCCGTCAGATTCTGATTGACTCTGACACCACGAGGTTTGACCGTCAAGGGCCGACCTATAGGGCCGCGCCTAAAAGACCGAGACCCCTGCCAGCCATCCGCCGTCCACGACGAACGGCTGACCGGTGATGTACGAGGAGTCGTCCGAGGACAGGAACAGCGCCAGCCGGGCGACCTCCTCCGGCCGCCCGATCCGCCCCTGCGGCACCAACTTCTTGTAGAGCTCGTCCACCGCCGCCGACGCCTCGGCCAGGTCCGCCCCGGGGTCGAGCTGAGCGGGGTTGGTCATCGGGGTGTCGATCGCCCCGGGGCACATCGCGTTCACCCGGACCCCCTTGGGAGCCAGCTCCATCGCGGCCACCCGCGTCATCCCGACGACAGCGGCCTTGGTCGCGGCGTACGAGGTCAGGAAGGCCATGCCGGACAGCGCCACATACGAGGCGGTGTTCACGATCGTCCCGCCGCCGGCCGCCTCCAGCTCCGGCGCCACCGTCCGCATCCCGAGGAACGCCCCGACCTGGTTGACCTGGACGACCGCCAGATACTCCTCCAGCGGGGTGGCGACCAGCTCGTTGAAGCGCAGGATGCCCGCGTTGTTGACCAGCCCGTCGACCTTGCCGAAGGAGTCCTTGGCGGCCGAGACGGCGGCGGCCCAGTCCTCCTCCCGCCCCACGTCCAGGTGGATGTACCGGGCCGCCTCCCCCAGCTCCTTGGCGAGCGCTTCGCCCTGCTCGTCCAGCACATCGCCGAGCAGCACCCGCGCGCCCTCGGCGACGAACAGCCGCGCCTCCTGCTCGCCCTGTCCACGCGCCGCACCCGTGATGATGACGACCCGCCCGTCCAGCTTGCCCATGCCTTCCTCCTGATCAGTCATTGAGGTGCGGAGCGACATCGGTGCCGAAGGCCGCCATCTGGTCGATCAGCTCGGCCCGGTCGCGACAGCGGAACCGCACCTGGATCTGGTCCACCCCCATCGCCGCGTACGCCCGCAGCGACTCGGCGAGCCGGTCCGGTTCGCCGGTCAGCGTCCGCCGGCCGACCTCCCAGCCGGGGGCGCCCACGTACAGGGGCTCCGCGATGGCCCCGATCTCGGCGGGCTCCGCACAGCCCGGATCGTGCCGGGCGGCCCGTTCGCGCAGCTCCCGCAGCCGGGCGAGCTGCCCGGGCAGCCGGTCCCGCGGATCGCCCTGCGGCAGCCAGCCGTCCCCGCGCACCGCCGCCCGGCGCACCGCGGCGGCCGAGGACCCGCCCACCCAGATCGGCGGCCGCGGGGCCTGTACGGGGCGCGGGGCCTGCCCGAGCCCGCTGAACGCGAACCGCTCGCCGCCGAACTCGGGGAACTCCTCCGGCCCCAGCGCGGCCTTCAGCGCGTCGATCGTCTCGTCCAGCAGGGCGCCGCGTGCGGCGAAGTCCACGCCCAGCGCCTCGAACTCCTCCCGTACGTGCCCGGCCCCGACTCCCAGGATCAGCCGCCCGCCGCTGAGGTGGTCGAGCGTGGCGTACTGCTTGGCGGTCAGCAGCGGATGCCGCAGCGCGGCGACCGCGACATGGCTGAGCAGCCGCACCCGCTCGGTGGCGGCGGCCAGATAGGCGAGGGTGGCCACCGGGTCGTACCAGACGGTGCCCATCGCCTGGGCCAGCCGTCTGGGGATCGCGACGTGGTCGCACACCGCGATGTATGCGAAGCCGAGCCGGTCGGCGGCGCGGGCGATCTCGACGAGATCGGCGGGGCCGGCCCGCACTTCCCACGACTCGGCGTAGATGGTGGATTGCGACTGGATCGGAAGCTGGATTCCGTAGCTCAGCCGCCCTTGGGGCAGGATGCGCACGCCGCCGCCTCCTTCGCGGTCGACCGCGTTACTGACGGACCGCCATAGTCGTATCTGACGGTCCATCAGACAAGAGGGCGGGCGCCCCGGCCTCAGTTCTTCGGCCCCGCCCCGGCGCCCTGCCTCAGATCTTCGGACGCACCTCGATCGCCACCTGGTCGTACGCCCCGTACGAGATCCACTCGGTGCCCATCAGCAGAATCACCCAGGACCCGCCCCGCTCCCAGACCAGGCACTGGTCGGCGTCGTCCGGCTTGACGATCCCCTCGGGCAGCGGCTCGCCGAGCCGTTCGCGCAGCAGCCGCGCGGCGCGCTCGTACTCCGCCTGGAAGTCCTCGCGGGAGGCGTCCGGCCGGCAGTCGGGGCCGATGACGGCCTCACCGTCCTCCCCCGTGACGTGCCAGCCGTTGCGCACGAAGGCGTCCTCGTACGCCTCGAGGCTCCACGGCAGGTCCGCGAGCTCGATCATCCGGTCCACCAGGTCGCCGTCGAGGGGCCGTACGGTCATCGCCATGGCGGGCACGCTACCGAGGCGGCCGGGGGAAGGGATCACGGGGTGTCGCGGGTGGGCGGGGGCGGGGGAGATCCCGCCCACCCGCAGCCTGCGCTCAGGCCCCGGGCCCGGCCCAGAGGCCGTCCTCCGTGAGCCCCAGCAGCTCGATCGCGTTGCCGCGCACGATCCGCTCCACGACGTCCCGCGGCAGATGGCCCATCTGGGCCTCGCCGACCTCGCGCGACTTGGGCCAGGTCGAGTCGGAGTGCGGGTAGTCCGTCTCGTACAGGACGTTGCCGACCCCGATGGCGTCCAGGTTCCGCAGCCCGAAGGCGTCGTCGAAGAAGCACCCGTACACATGCTCCGCGAACAGCTCGGACGGCGGCCGCAGCACCTTGTCCGCCACCCCGCCCCAGCCGCGGTTCTCCTCCCAGACCACGTTCGCGCGCTCGAGGATGTACGGGATCCAGCCGATCTGGCCCTCGGCGTACATGATCTTCAGGTCGGGGAACCGGTCCAGTTTGCCGCTCATCAGCCAGTCGACCATCGAGAAGCAGCAGTTGGCGAAGGTGATCGTGGAGCCGACCGCCGGGGGCGCGTCCGCCGAGGTCGAGGGCATACGGGAGGACGAGCCGATATGCATGGCGACGACCGTCCCGGTCTCGTCGCAGGCCGCGAAGAAGGGGTCCCAGGCGTCGGTGTGGACCGACGGCAGCCCCAGGTTCGGCGGAATCTCGGAGAAGCAGACGGCCCGCACCCCGCGCGCGGCATTGCGGCGCACCTCGGCGGCGGCCAGCTCGGCGTCCCACAGCGGGATGAGGGTGAGCGGAATCAGCCGCCCCTGCGCCTCGGGCCCGCACCACTCCTCCACCATCCAGTCGTTGTACGCGCGCAGCGCCAGCAGGCCGAGCTCATGGTCCTTGGCCTCGGTGAAGGTCTGCCCGCAGAAGCGCGGGAAGGTCGGGAAGCAGAGGGCGGACTGGACGTGGTTGACGTCCATGTCCGCGAGCCGGTCGGGCACGGAGTAGGAGCCCGGCCGCATCTGCTCGTAGGTGATGGCCTCGAGTTTCACCTCGTCCCTGTTGTATCCGACGGCGGTGTCGAGGCGGGTGAGCGGCCGGTGCAGGTCCTCGTACACCCACCAGTCCGCGATCGGGCCGTCGTCGCCGGGGGCGCCCATCTTCGGGGCGAACTTGCCGCCGACGAAGGTCATCTCCTTCAGGGGCGCCCGGACGACGCGCGGGGCGATGTCTCGGTACTTCGACGGGAGGCGGTCCCGCCAGACGTGAGGGGGTTCGACCGTGTGGTCGTCCACCGAAATTATCTTCGGGAAGCTCTCCATGTCTGCCACGGTAGCGCTGATCTGACGGTTCGTCAGCTAATGGTGCAGCCCTGGTGGCGACTAGGGGCGCCCCTGGGCAATCGGCACTCTTTACTGACGTATGAGCCGGGGCAGGGCAGACTGGCCGTGCAGGGAAAAGTACGTGCGGGGGGCACCATGGTCGGCAACAAGCGGCTTGGGGATCGGGAGGGTTGCACCGCGTCAGGACCCGAGGGCACCTGGCGCGACGAGGAGGCGGCTCTTGCCCTCTCCGAGGCCCGGATCGAACTGGAGTGGGAAAGGAGCGGCGGCACCAAGATCGTCACGGAGCGCCGGGGCGCCTCAGGGGGCGACTCCGGGGGCGATGTCACCGTCCCCGGCAGCACGGTCTCCGGCCTTGCGGCCCCGGACACCGCGGCCCTGGACACCGCGACTCCGGACACCGCGGCCCCGGACACTGCGACCACAGCCACCGCGACACCGGGCACCGAGACCACAGCCGCCGCGACCCCAGCCGCTGCGACCACCGCCACCGCGACCCCGGACACCGCCGACTCCAGGGGCGCCGCCGACTCCACTGGCGCCGCCGACTCCACTGGCGCCGCCACTCATGACGCCGACTCCGGCCCCCGACAACCCACTCCGCACACCGACGCCGAGCTCGCCGAACCGACCGCGCTCCACGACCACCCCCTCACCGGTGCCTCCGTCGTGCGCCCCGCCCAGCTGCCCGCCGCGGTTGCCGACTTCACGGGCCGCGCCGACGCCGTACGGCAGCTGAGCGAGCTGCTGACCGTCGGCGGCGGTGGGCAGGCCGTACTCGCCATCGCCGGCACCGGAGGAATCGGCAAGACGGCTCTGGCCGTCCATGTCGCCCACGCCGCCCGCCGCCACTTCCCCGACGGCCAGCTCTATATCGACCTCCGCGGCGCGGGCCCCTCCCCCGCCGAGCCGGAAGCGGCGCTCGGGGCCTTCCTGCGCTCCCTCGGCACCCCCGACGCCGCCATCCCGGACGGCGCCGAGGAGCGCGCCGCGCTCTACCGCTCGGCCCTGAAGAGCCGGCGGGCCCTGATCCTGCTGGACAATGCGCGCGACGCCGCCCAGATCCTCCCGCTCCTCCCGGGCGATGACACGGGCGGCTGCGCCGCGCTGATCACCAGCCGGACCAACATGGCCGGTCTGGAAGGCTCCCACCTCGTCGACCTGGACGTGATGAGCCCGGCGGAGGCGTTCGCCCTCTTCGCCCGCATCGTCGGCGAGGAGCGGGCGAGCGTCGAGCGCGACGAGGTCATGGACGTCCTCGCGTCCTGCGGCTTCCTGCCGCTCGCGATCCGTATAGCGGCCTGCCGGCTCGCCTCCCGGCGCACCTGGACGGTCTCCGTCCTCGCCCGCAAGCTTGCCGACGAGCGTCGGCGGCTGGACGAGCTGCGGGCCGGGGACCTGGCGGTCAAGGCGAGTTTCGAGCTGGGCTACGGGCAGCTGGAGCCGCAGCAGGCGCGGGCGTTCCGGCTGCTGGGGCTGGCCGACGGGCCCGACATCTCGCTTCCGGCGGCCGCGGCCGTCCTCGATCTGGACGACGAGAGCGCCGCCGAGCTCCTCGCCTCCCTCGTGGACATCTCGCTCCTGGAGCCCACCGTGCCGGGGCGCTACCGCTTCCACGACCTGGTGCGGCTGTACGCGCGGGCGTGCGCGGAGCGGGACATCCGGCCGACGGCCGAGCGGGAGGCCGCGCTGTCGAGACTGCTGGACTTCTACCTGGCCACGGCGGCCCAGGTGTACGCGCTGGAGCGCCCAGGGGACAGAACGGTCAGCCATTTCCAGGTCACCGACCATCCAGGACTGCGCTTCGGCTCCTCGGGAGCGGCGCTGGACTGGCTGTTCTCCGAGGCCGACGGCCTGATCACCTGCGCGCTGCAGGGCACCGGCGCAAGCACCCGCCGCCGCGCCGCCGATCTGCTGATGGCCGCGCTCGACCTCGCCGAGTCCGGAGCCAGATCGCCTCAGTACGAGACGGCGGCCCGGTCGATCAGCGATGCCGCCCACACCGCGAAGGACTTCCGGACCGAGGCCCGCGCGCGTTCCGCGCTGGGACATCTGTACAGCTTCGCCGGTCGCTTCGCCGAGGCCGACCGAGAGTTGCGGCGCGCCCTGGAGCTGGCCCCCGACGACCCGGTGGTCGCCAGCCGAGCCACCAACCAGCTCGGCATCGTCGCCTACAGCCAGGAGCGGTACGAGGACGCCGAGACGTTCATGAGCCAGGCGCTCGCCGCCTTCCGCGCGGAAGGCAACGAGGCAGGAGAGGCGAGCGCCCTGTCCAACCTGGCCCGCCTCCATGTGCACCGCGGCCGCACCCGGACCGGCGTGAACCTGGCCGAGCAGAGCGTCTCCATCTACCGGCGGCTCGGCGCCCCCCTGCGGCTCGCCAACGCGATGTACACGCTCGGGATAACGCTGACGAGCGTCGGCCGCCTGGACGAGGCCCTTGCCCACCTCAACCAGGCCCTTGGCACCTTCAGGGAGGCGCGTCAACCTCTGTGGGAGGGGATGACTCATTTTCGCCTGGCCGAAACCCATCTGGCCGCGAATCGCCCCGCCAAGGCGGTGATGCACGCCGAGCGGTCGCTCGCTCTGGGCGGCCTCGGCGGTGAGTGGCGCCGCCTGTCCTTTCTCACCGTGCACGGCAAGGCCTTGATGGCACTGGGGCAGCAGGCCCGGGCACAGGAGTCCTGGCGCGAGGCGGCGGCCATCCGAGAACGCCTCAACTCCGCGGCGCCCGAGGAGGTCCGCCGATTGTCGGCCACGACACCCGGAATCCAGATAAATCGACATCCCATTCTCGGCCACCCAGGCCCCCTCCAGGGCACCGGCCACCTGTCCGAAACCGATCCCGCGACCTGACGCTTCGCCAGTTTTTCCCGTTGTCAACTCTGGCAGGCCTTGTGGAGACGCCCTGCCCCTACTGACGTAAGGGGCATCGACAGGGCAAACTGGCCCGTGCAACTGGGAGGCATAGGCAGGGGGAGACCATGGCCGGCGAGAAGAGGCGAGGGCAGGAGCAGCCCTTCCGCTTCACCGTGCTCGGACCGGTACGGGCCTGGCGGGACGAGGAACCGCTCAGCACGGGCTCACCACAGCAGAAAGCCTTGCTCGCCGCCCTGCTGCTGCGCGGCGGACGCACGGCGACCGCGCCGGAGTTGGTGGACGCGGTATGGGGCGAGGACCCTCCGGAAGCGGCCGTCTCGGCGCTGCGCACCTACGCCTCCCGGCTCCGCAAGGCCTTCGCCCCGCACTCCGATGTCCTGGTCAGCGAGTCGGGGGGCTACGCCGTCCAGGTGGGCACTGGCGCGCTGGACACCGATGTGGCCGAGAGCCTGGCCGCGGAGGCGGAGAAGGCGCGTAACTCCGGGGACGCGGTCCGGGCGCGTGAACTGATCGGCCAGGCGCTGGCCCTCTGGGACGGCGAGCCGTTGGCCAACGTGCCCGGCCCGTATGCGGACACCCAGCGCACCCGGCTGTCGGAGTGGCGTCTCGTTCTCATCGAGACCGGGCTCGATCTCGACCTGGAACTCGGCCATCACATGGACGTGGTCTCCGAGCTCACCGCCCTCACCGCCACCCACCCGCTCCGGGAGCGGCTGCGTGAGCTGTTGATGCTGGCGCTCTACCGCAGCGGGCGGCAGGCCGAGGCGCTGGCCGTGTACAAGGACACCCGGGAGCTGCTGGCCGAAGACCTCGGTGTGGACCCCTGCGCGGAGCTGTCCGAGCTGCATCAGCGCATTCTGCAGGCCGATGCCGAACTGGCCGCCCCCGTGGATGCCCGGGCGTCCGGCGGCCTCGTCTTCGTACGCCCGGCCCAGCTGCCCGCGACGGTCGCGGACTTCACGGGGCGCGTCTCCTTCGTCAAGGAACTGAGCGACCAGCTCGCCACGGCGGAGGGGCATGTCATGGCCGTGTCAGCGGTCGCGGGCATCGGCGGCGTCGGCAAGACGACACTGGCGGTCCATGTCGCGCACGCGGCCCGCCACAACTTCCCGGACGGCCAACTGTACGTCGATCTCCAGGGCGCTGGGCCCGTGCCCGCCGAACCGGAAGCCGTCCTGGGAGCCTTCCTGCGCGCCCTGGGCGTCCCGGACACGGCCATCCCCGACGGCGTCGAGGAGCGCGCCGCGCTCTACCGCTCCACGCTGGACAACCGACGCGTGCTGACGCTGCTGGACAACGCCCGGGACGCCGCGCAAGTGCGGCCGCTGCTGCCCGGCACGGAGGGCTGCGCCGCGCTGATCACCAGCCGTATCCGCATGGTCGACCTGGAGAGCGCCCACCTGGTCGACCTGGACGTCATGAGCCCCGAGGAGGCCCTGGTCCTCTTCACCCGCATCGTGGGCGAGGAGCGGGTCGCCGCCGAGCGGGACGCGGCCATGGACGTGGTGGCCGCGTGCGGCTTCCTGCCGCTGGCCATCCGCATCGCCGCATCCCGGCTCGCCGCGCGCCGCACCTGGACCGTCACGACCCTGGCCCACAAGCTCGGCAACGAGCGGCGCCGACTGGACGAGCTGCGGGCGGGCGACCTGGCGGTCAGGGCCACCTTCCGGCTGGGCTATGGGCAGTTGGAGCCACAGCAGGCGCGGGCGTTCCGGCTGCTGGGGCTCGCCGACGGACCCGACATCTCACTCGCGGCGGCCGCCGCCGTCCTCGACATGGACGCCTTCGACACCGAGGAGCTCCTCGAGGCCCTCGTCGACACCTCACTCCTGGAGTCCGCCGCCCCTGGGCGCTACCGCTACCACGATCTCGTACGCCTCTACGCGCGTGACTGTGCGGAGCGGGACCAGTCGGTTGCGGACGGCGAGGCTGCGATGTCGCGGCTGCTGGACTTCTATCTCGCCACGGCCGCGCGGGTGTACGCGCTGGAACGGCCGGGCGACCGGCTGGTCGACCACCTGTCCCCGACCGAGCAGGCCGGGCTCGACTTCGCACACCAGGACGCCGCGCTCGACTGGCTCTTCACCGAGTCCGACTGCCTGCTGGCCTGCGCCCAGCAGGCTGCCTCCGGCACGAGCCTGCGCCGGGCCGCCGACCTCTTGGCGGCCGCCGTCGACCTCGCCGAGTCCGGAGCCAACTCGGCGCGGTTCGAAGCGGTCGCCTCCGCCATCAGCAAAGCCGCCGACGCGGCCGGAGACCCGCACGCGGGCGGGCGCGCCCGATTCCTGCTCGCCAAGGTGCTCGAGCTGGCCAACAGGCTCAACGAGGCCGACGCGGAAGCTCAGCGTGCCCTGATGCTGGGTAACGCCGCGGAGGACAGGGTGCCCGTGGGCCGGGCCCTGACCGAGCGCGGCATCGTCGCACTCGGTCAGAAGCGTTTCGGTGACGCCGAGACCCACTTTCTCCAGGCGATCGAGACATACCGAGCCATGCACGACGCCCCCTGCGAAGCCAGCGCACTGTGCGGCCTGTCGCGTGTGTACGTGGAGATGGGTCGTACGGCGAACGCCGTCGAGCTGGCACGGCAAGGGACCGAGATCTACGCGAGCCTGGGGCGTACCCTGCGCCTGGCCAACGGGAAGTACTCGCTGGGACTCGCCCTCGCCGGGGCGGCTCAACCCGCCCAAGCGATCGACGAGTTCAGCGAAGCCCTGGCCCTCTTCCGTGAGAGCCGACAGCCGCTGTGGGAAGCCATGACTCACCAGCGGCTGGCCGAGGTCCGCTTGGCCCTGGACAACTCGGCTTCGGCGGCTCAGCACGCCGAGCAGGCACTCGCTCTGCGCGGCTTCGGCGGCGAGTGGCGGCGCGCCATCGTACTGACCCTGCTCGGCAAGGCGCTGATGAATCTGGGTCAGGGCGGGCGCGCACAGGCCTGCTGGCGTGAGGCGCTGTCCCTCCACGAGCGGCTCGGGGCCTCCGAGGCCGACGAGGTACGTGAGTTGCTGGCCCCCACCGTGGCCGCATAACGCCTCACGGCTGCTCGTTCATCATTCGTTTATCGCCGTCCGGAACTCTGTATGTCAGTCGATCCGTCCCCGCGGGGGGCAGGCGGATCGGTTGTAAGTACACACCGTTAAGGTGGGCGGCCCTGTTGGCGCCCGTCCGGCGACCCACGGGGGAGTCGCCGGCCGGGCGCCGCAGTCCCCACGGCTTACATCCGATGGAGTGGAATGTATGAGTGAGAGCAAGAAGCCAGAATCCGACGCCTACCGCCCCATGGAGGGTCATCCGCCGGCGCCACCCAACCCCGTGATCGCCGGAGAGGGCCACGCACCGGCCCCTCCCGCGGTCAAGGGGGAAGGTCACCCGCCGGTGCCCACCCCTCTCATTGCCGGAGAGGGCCACGCACCGGCCCCTCCGGTCACCTTGGGGGAAGGTCACGCACCGGTGCCCACCCCCCTCATCGCGGGGGAGGGCCACGCACCGGCCCCTCCCGCCGCGAGCAAGGAGGCTGGTGACGAGGGTGAGATCAGCACGATGAGCGAGGGCCACGCCCCTTCGGGTGGCTCGCGGTAAGAGAGCACTCGCCACCCATCCAGCCATGAGGTAGCACACCGCGGGGGGCCGATGTCGACGGCACGGAGGGGAGGCCGTCGGCATCGGCCCCCTTCCGCATGCCCAGGCACCGCCTTCCGGCCAGGCTTCGGCCATTTCGAGCCACATGGCCGAACAAATGTACCCATGATTGGCGCGTTTGCAATACAAAATATATAACCCGCCCCCAGCCGGAGGAACCGGAATGACTCGCACCAGAAATGCCTTTGCAGCCTTGGCCATTGCAATAGCCATCCCACTTGGCGTCGCGACCCAGTCGACGGCATTCGCAATTGCAGACGACAGTCATCTCCCTCTCGTGGGCACAAGCTCCGGTGAGTACGTCGCCGCCGGCGCCACGACGACCGATGAGGGCCACTTCCCCAACGTGCACCCGAGGTAGGGGCGGAGGGGTATTCCTCACCTGAAGGGGCCGGGCGGAGAGCCCGGCCTCTTCGCGTTCCCGCGTATTGACCCGCACATTGGCCCCCGCGTTGGCCCGCACATTGACCCTCGCATTGATGTCAGGCCCTACAAAGGATCCGAAGGGCCGCCGCACCGGCCGCCCCGCGCACCAAGGAGCCCCGCCGTGCAACTCCACGTCATCCTGCCCGCCGAGTCGCCCGCGACCGACATCCACGAGCTGGCCGCCCTCGCCCAGGAGGCCGAGCGCCTTGGATACGACGGCATCTGGCTGCCCGACCATCTGCTGCCGCCCGGCCCGTACGGACCGGAGAAGTACGGCGGCGTCTACGAGCCGCTGACCGCGCTCGCGTATCTCGCGGCGGTCACCCGCAGGGTCACCCTCGGCACCTCCGTCCTCATCCTGCCGCTGCGCGACCCGCTGCTCGTCGCCCGGCAGGCGGCGACGCTGGCACGGGTGAGCGGCGGCCGGTTCGTGCTGGGGGTGGGGGCCGGGTGGGAGGAGTACGAGTTCGACGCCGCCGGGGCGGACTTCGCGACCCGGGGCGCCCGGACGACCAGCGCGCTGCGGCTGATCCGGCAGCTGCACGAGAGCGGCGGCGGGCCGTACGAGGACGCGTTCCACTCCTTCGACGAGCGCGCCGTCTTCCAGCCCGTACCCGAGCACCCCGTGCCGTTCCTCATCGGCGGCAATTCGAACGCCGCGCTGCGCCGGACCGCGCAGGTCGGCGACTGGTGGCAGGGGGTGGGGCTGGACCCGCGGGAGTTCGCCGGGCACCGGGCGAGGCTGCGGGAGCTGAGCGGCGGGCGGGAGATCCGCGCGGGGGCGCGGATCGGGTGGGACGACGACGGGCGCGATACCGGGAAGACGCGCGAGGAGGTGCGCGAGGAGGTGGAGGCGTGGCGGGCCGTTGAGGCGGACCATCTGGCCGTGTGGTTCGGATCCCCGGAGGGCGACGGCTTCCTTCGGCGGATGCGGGCGCTGGCCGAGGCCGTGGGCCAGGGCGACCGGGCTTGAGCGGGGGGAATCGGGCACGAGGGTAGCCCAAAAAAATGCGCGGCACGTAAAGATGCGCTCCACGCACCTTTGCGTGCCACGCAAGTTTCGCTATCCTTCTGGGCATGGGGTTGCGAGAGCGGAAGAAGGCCGAGACACGCGCGTCGCTCAGCTGGGCGGCGATCCGGCTGACCGTCGAGCGCGGGTTCGACAGCGTCAAGGTGGAGGACATCGCCGAGGCCGCGGGGGTCTCACCGCGCACGTTCAACAACTACTTCTCCAGTAAGGGCGAGGCGATCGCCGCCCGCCATCTCGACCGGTGCCTGGGTATCGCGGAGGCGCTGCGCGAGCGCGCGGCGGCGGAGCCGCTGTGGGACGCGGTCCTCCACTCCGTACTGCCGCAGTTCGAGCCCGACGCGGCGGTGGCCGCCCATCCCGTTCCCGATGCGGCGCAGTGGACGGCGGGGGTGCGCGTCATGCTCACCGAACCGGTTCTGCAGGGCGAGATACTGCGGGCCGGGGCCATCGCCGAGGCCGAGATCACCGCGGCCGTCGCCGACCGCACCGGCATCGATCCGCAACAGGACCTGTATCCGCACCTCGTCGCGTCCGCGGTCATGGCCGCGACGAACGCGGCCATGGCACACCACCTCCGCACCGATCCGCCGGTGCCGATGAGCCGTCTGCTCAGGGACGCCTTCACCCTGATCGCGGCGGGGCTGCCCACGCCCACCCCCTAGGCATCCCTCTCCACGCGCAGAGCCCGGCGACCGACCGGGCCGATACCCCCTGCCCAAAAACCCGAAAGCCTCAAAACCCGAAAGCCCGAAAAGGACTCTGCTCATGATCGATGTTGTCATCGCGGGCGCCGGACCCAACGGCCTGATGCTCGCCTGCGAACTCGCCCTGGCCGACATCCGCCCCGTCGTCCTGGAGCGCCTCACCGAACCGTCCACCGAGCAGCGCGCGAACGGCGTGGTCGGCCAGGTCGTGCGGATGCTCGACCGGCGCGGGCTGTACGAGCGGCTGACCTCGCCCGGCGCCACACCGGAGCCGGCGCCCAGTTTCGTGTTCGGCGCGTTCCCGCTCGAGCTGAGCGACCTGCCGGACAACTCCCTCTACACCTTGTCGGTGCCGCAGCGCCGGATCGAGCAGATGCTCGCCGAGCGCGCCGCCGAACTGGGCGTCGAGATACGCCGCGACCACGAGGTCATCGGTCTGGCGCAGGACGAGAAGTCGGTGACGGTCGAACTCCGAGGGCGGGAGCCGATCGAAGCGGCGTTCCTGGTCGGCGCCGACGGCGGGCGCAGTGTGATCCGCAAGGCCACCGGGATCGGCTTCCCCGGCGTGACCGCCGACGACTCGGTGTCGCGCATGGGACAGGTGAGCGTGGACCCGGGCGCGGTCGGCGCCGACGGCGGCCTGGTCGTGCCCGGCTTCGGCGCCGTACCGCCGTTCCGGCATCTGCGCACCGAGCGCGGCCTGATCGCCTGGGCGCCGTTCCCGGGCCGCGATCCGTTGCTCAGCACGGTGGAGTGGGACCAGCCGGCCGAGGGCGAGGCTTCCCTCGACGAGCTGCGGGCCAGCGCCTCCCGGGTGCTGGCCACGGACGTACCGCTCGCCCCGCCGACCGGGCCGGGCCCGCATGTGATGAGGCGGCTGTTCGGCGGCAACACCCGCATCGCGGAGCGCTACCGCGCGGGCCGCGTCTTCCTGCTCGGCGACGCCGCGCATGTGCACTCGGCGATCGGCGGCCCCGGGCTCAACATGGGCCTCCAGGACGCGGTGAACCTCGGCTGGAAGCTGGCCGCGGAGCTGCGCGGCCACGCACCCGAGGGACTGCTGGACAGCTACGAGGCGGAGCGAGCCCCGGTGGCGCTGCGCGTCGCCATGCACACGCAGGCGCAGTCGCTGCTGATCCGCCCGGGCGGCGAAGTGACGGCGCTGCGCGAACTGTTCGGCGAACTTCTCGCCCAGCCCACGACCCGGCAACACCTCGCGGATCTGATGTCCGGCGCGGACATCACCTACGACATGGGTCCGGCGACCGGGCCGCTCGTCGGCCGCTGGGCACCCGATCTGCCCGGCCTGCGCGAGGCGACCCGCACCGCCCGCCCCCTCCTCCTCGACCCCACCGGCACCCTCGACACGGGCCCCTGGGCACCGCACGTCGACACCCTGACCATCCCGGAACTCGACACCGCGCTGCTGCTGCGCCCCGACTGCTACGTCGCCTGGCAGGGCACGACGGACGACGGTCTGCACGAGGCACTGAGCAGGTGGTTCAGGGCGGCTTGAGCGACGAGGGCTGGACGACGGCGCGGCGCGGTCCCGCGTCGGAAATTCCCCAGCACCTCAAACCTAGGGCTGTTAGGTTAAACCTAGACCCACTAGGAAGAGAGGTAGGGCCCAGCCATGCCCAAGCCCACAACCGACACCCTCGACGTCCCCGGCGCCACCCTCCACTACGAGACCCGCGGCCGCGGCCCCGTCCTGCTGCTGATCCCCGGCGGCGCCGCCGACGCCGGGCTGTACGAGGGCATGGCCCCCGACCTGGCCGCCCACTACACCGTCGCCTCCTACGACCCACGCGGCCTGTCCCGCAGCCCCCTCGACGGCCCGCTCACCGACCAGCGGGTCGACGTATGGAGCGACGACGCCCACCGGCTGCTCGAAACTGCTCTCGCCCCACGAGAGCGCGTACGTACTCGGCTGCAGCTCAGGCGCTGTCGTCGCGCTCGACCTCCTGGCCCGCCACCCCGACCGGCTGCGCCGGGTCGTCGCTCACGAGCCCCCGCTGATCGAGGTCCTGGCCGACCCCGCCCCGCACCGCCGCCTCTTCGCCGAGGTGCGCGAGACGTTCCGCAGGGACGGGGTCGGCCCCGCGATGGCGCGGTTCAACGAGGGCCTGGGCGGACGGCCGTCGGACCGGCCGACCGAACTGCCTCCCGAGATCCAGGAGATGGCCGCCCGCATGCACGCCAACCTCCCGGTCTTCCTGGAACACATCCTGTGCCCCTTCACCGCGACCGCCCCCGACCTCACCGCCCTACGCCCCGCCGCGGACCGGCTGATACTGGCGGTCGGCCGGGACTCATGGGAACAGGAGCCGCTGTACGGGCCGGCCCTGCGGCTGACACAGCTGCTCGGGCTCGGCGGTGAGGTCGTGGAATTCCCGGGCGGGCATGTGGGCGCCACGGAACATCCGAAGGAGTTCGCGGGGCAGCTCCTGGCGCTGCTCGACCTCGACTGAGTCCCCTACCCGATCGCTGACGTCGAGCCGTCAGCCAATCCGTGCTCGAAGGCGTTCGCTGAGCACGACATCATGCGGCAGCCGCTCCAGGTCTCGCGCGTCCACGCCCACACCGTGCCGCGCGATGATGCCGGCCAGCGAGGCCCAGTGGTCGGCCGCCATCTGCTCACCGGTCTGGCCGTCGCCCGGCTCGTCCGGCCCGACCACCATCCGGGCGTCCGTCTCGACGTCCTCGGCCGACATCCAGTCCCGGACATCCCCCGGGCCCCAAAGGCTCCAGCCTCGATCGTCGAGCAGGACCAGGCTGCGGCCGTCCGCCAGTACGGCCACAAGCCGTGCCGACATCGACATCTGCCCAGCGCGCGTATCACCGCTGTCCAGCTCGACGTGCGTGACCAAGCGCGTCACACCAGTCATGCCGCCCTCCTCCCGGCTGGAGATGTTCACGAGAAATGGACGTCAGACGTTATCGGATCTGGGTCAGGGCAGCGGCGGCGACCGACGCCCCTGCGGGACACGTCCCCGTACTTGCCGACCTCCTGTTTCCCCCGGCCGCTGATTCCCAACGCGGCGAGGTCACGATCACCGAGGGCAAGGTACGGCCGCGACGCCAGCTGCGCCTGGGTGTACTTGCTCGGTTGCGATGCGGCGGAGGGCGAGGACGTGGCGGAGGCGGAGGACGAGCGCGTGGCGGAGGACGAGGCCGAGGATGCTGGACGGGAGGACGACGGCCGCGGCGCGACCTCCCTGCTCGAACGCCCGGCGCCGAGGAGGCTCACGGCAAGTACGAGCACCAGTCAGGCCCTTCCGCGGGGGTGCCTTCTCCGGGCTCGCTGATCACGATCGAATCGCGGCATACCGGCACGGTAGTGACGCCGCGCCGGGACCGGTCCGCAGACGTCCCGCCGTAGTCGGCCAGAGTTGCCGAGAATGGAACCACCACTATCAACGGAAACCTTGATCAACGATCTGTCGATTGCTGAACGCCGACGTGCTTCGCCCTCTTCCGCCAGTGCGTGATTCTGGACCTCACAGCGAGAGTATCTGGGTGGTCGGGCCCCAAGACCCGTAGGCAGTCGGTCAACAATTGCTCGAACGCACACGTGGCGCCAACTGCGTCCCCGACTTCCCCCCGCCACTCTGCGATGTTGCCGCGGGTGTCGAGGGTGTCGGGGTGGTCGGGCCCCAGCACGCGCAGATAGTCGGCCAACAGCTGTTCGAAGGCGCTCATGGCACCTGCCGCGTCCCCGGCTTCCGCGCGCCAGGAGACCTGGTCGTGCCGGACGTCGAGGGTGGCAGGGTGGTCGGGCCCCAAGACCCGTAGATAGTCGGCCAGCAGCTGTTCGAAGGCGCTCGCGGCGCCTGTCGCGTCCCCGGCTACCCCTTGCCAGGCCGCGATTCTGGCCCTGACGTCGAGGGTGTCGGGGTGGTCGGGCCCCAGCACGCGCAGATAGTCGGCCAACAGCTGTTCGAAGGCGCTCATGGCACCTGCCGCGTCTCCGGCTTGCCCTCGGTGGTGTGCGATTCTGGCCCGGAAACCCAAGGTGAATGGATCGTCGGGCCCCAGCACCCGTACATAGGAGGTCAGCACTTCCTCGAAGGCACTCGCGGCGCCTGCCGCGTCGCCCGCTCTTCCCCGCCAATCCGCGATGCTGGCCTGGCTGACGAGCGTACGAAGGTGGTCGGGCCCCAGCACCCGTAGCGAGTCGGCCAACAGCTGTTCATAGGCGCTCACGGCGCCGGCGGCGTCACCCGCTTTCCCCCGCCAGTCCGCTATTCGCCCACAGATGTCGAGGGTGTCGGGGTGGTCGGGGCCCAAGATCCGTAGGTAGTCGGCCAACAGCTGTTCGTAAGCGCTCACGGCGCCGGCGGCGTCGCCCGCTTGCCCTTGCCAGCTCGCAAGGCTGTCACGGATGTCCAGGGTGTCGGGGTGGTCGGGGCCGAGATGGTTGTGGGCGGCGCTTGCCAGATGCTTGAAATGATGGACGGCTGCGGCAGCTTGGCCACTCTTACCCAGGCTGTGGCCAGCGCGGTGGAGCACCGGATGGGCTCTGTCAGCCTGGTACAGGGCTTCTTCGGCGCAGTGGATGAGCGCTGTGGCATTTGCGCGCAGGGCTTGGGCGAGGGCGGTGTCGCGCTCCATGGCGGGCCAGACCACGATGAGGGCGTCGGCGGCCGTGTGGACCAGGTGATCGCGCGTGTCGCGTGTGAGGGTGTCGCGGGTGGCGCGTTGGACGAGCTGGTGGACACGGACCGCCTGATGGGCGTTTCTGGGGGTGTGGTCGATGAGGCTGAGCCGGTGCAGTGCGCGGACTGCCCGCTCGGCTTCCTGCGCTGTGGCTATGTCCGGCTGAGACTTCCCTGCGGTGTCTGCGCGGTGCTGGGTGAGGTGGGCCAGGGCAGGGATGCTGGCCAGCACGGGGCCGGGGATGCCGTTGGGATCGAGGGCGGCGATGAGCTGGAGCATGGGGCGAGCCAGGCCCACGGGTGGGAGCTGATCGGCGCGGTCGAGGGACAGTGACCAGGCGGCAGCCACACTCACGGGTTGGTTGTCGGGCAGCCCTGAGGCGTCGGGGAGCAGGTCGGCGAGGGTTTGGACGCGGTCGGCCAGCCGGGTGCGGTAGTCGGCGCAGTCCAGATCGGCGTCGATGAGGTACGCGACGGCCTGAGAGAGGGCCAAGGGGAGGTGGCCGAGGTCGGCGGCGAGGGCGGCGAGCTGGTCGGCGGGCTCGGTGCGGCCGTGGGCAGCCAGTCCGGCGGTGAGGTAGGCGGCGGCTTCACCGGGGGTGAACAGGCCCACCGGTACCAGTCGTCGGCCGCTGCCACCGAGGGCAGCGTCCCGGCGGCGGGTGGTGATCAGGGTGCGGCCATGGGGGCTGGTGGGTGGCCACAGCCCGCGCAGGTCGGCCGGGTCGGCGAGGTCGTCCAGCACGATCAGCCAGCTGCGCTGGGATGCGCCGTGCCTGGGCTCAAGCCAGGCCAGAAACGCCCGCGCGGCGTACTCCGGGTCAGCAACCTCGGTGCCGAGCACCTCGGCGGCGGCCTGGGCATACGCGGAGACGATCGCGGTGCGAGTGCCGGCGCTGACCCACACCAGCAGGTCCACTCCTCCCGCCTGCCACAGGGCACGGGCGTGGTGGACAGCGAGCTGAGTCTTGCCGACCCCGCCCATACCGACCAGCACCTGACACCGCGCCGCCGCGCCACTGTCGGCCACCATCTGCTGTATCTGTTCAGCAGCGGCCCGGTCCTGGAAGCAGCCAGCCTGCCGCGGCAGCACTCCGACCTGATGGGGCCACGTCACCGCAGGCCGAGGCGCGGCGTAGTAGGCGACCTGGCCGCCGTCAGCCACATAGCCGACAGCCAGGCTGCGGTCGCGGGCGTGCGCCATGACGCTTTCCAGCCGATGAGCCTCGGAAGGCGTCCCGATCGGCGGTGGGCTGAGGGTAGCCGGTCCGTTCAGCCCTGGGACGGATCCGGCACGGTAGGGGAGCCGACGTGCGCGCCTCCGTGGATCACCCCAGCGGCAATCGAGCCGCCGCCCGCGCGAATGTCCGCATTGCCGCCCACGGCCAAGCCCCCCGACCCGGCGCTCACGCCGCCCCGCGAGGCATGCTCCTCGAGCAGGCTTCGCAGTTCATCGGCAGCCTGACCGCGCTCGGCACCGGCCATGCTCTCCAGCACCGCCTCGATACGGGCTTGCCAGGATGCCTCCTGACGGATCCGGGCCCGCTCCCCCTCCATCGGGTCGGCGGCTTCCATCGCGATGGCAGTCTGATCCAAGCGCTCCAGCTCCGCTTCCTCGTGCTGCGTGTCACCCCGGCCGAACCACCGCGCCACCGCCTGCCGCAACCCGGCCCATGTATCCGTACCCGCGGCTGTCACCACCGCCGTGCCGCCAGACGCGGCCAGCGCGATCAAAGCCTGATCGAGCATCCCTGCCCTCCCCCGGTCGCAGATGCTGTTCTGACGGTAGCGCCGCAAGCAGCAGCCCACCATGCCCGGCGGCGTGGTCAGATCCTTTGTTCCCACCAGCCGGTCACATCGGCTCGCCCCCACACGTCGCCTCGAGCACGCGTATGTCGACTCTCCTAACCAGCACCGGGAACTCGCACCGGGCCGAACTTGGCAGTTGAGGCGCTGCACGCCGCATGCGTGCCCGTCTTCCGCATGGATACCACGCCAGTTCCTCGGACGCGGACGCCTGCGCGCCCTCCCCCACCCCCTTGCAAAAAATCGCTTGATGGAGAGCAAGCATTTTTTTGCGAGGGGGTGGGGCAGGGGCCTCTATGCCGACGTCACTCCCACCGTGGCTCGCCACAGACGTCGGGGCGCTCCTTCGCCTCCGCCGGAAACTTGACGTTCCCGGCGTCGGTCATCCACTCCCGCCCACCTGCGACCGGACGCAGGAAGGCAACGCGGGGCCCCGACATCCTGTGGTCGAAGAGAAGATCGTCGACGTGACAGACGGCCTGGAGGACGCCGACGCGCCCCGTGGCAGCGTCGTACGCTTCCTGGCCCACCTTCGGGCCCCTGTACGGCGTCGGCCGGCTCATACGGGCAACCCCCAACGGGCCGTACGACCCGGCGTTTCGTGGGACGGATGACGGCGGCGCAAGATCTCGTACGTGGTCGCCTTGCCGTAATCCCCGTCCTGCTTGGCCTTCTCGCGCAACGCGATGTACTCCCCGCACTTCGCGCAGTCTTGGGTTCCGGCGGTCATGCCCCGCACCATCAACGACTTCACCGCCGCGTCCCCCGCTCCAGATGCTTACGGATCGCCTTGGCCAAAGCCTCAGCCCGCTGCTCCAACTCCTTGAGAGTGGGGCGCGGCCCGGAACCCCCCTGCGTCTCTGGTGGAGGTGTCTCCGCGCCCCGGCCGACCGCGCGCACGAGCCCTTTCAGGGCCCACTCCGCGAGGGTGTGTACACCCGCACGAAGTAGCTCTCGAACGTTTTTCGGATTGGTGGCGCCAGAAACACTCATGCGTTTCAGCCCGGTAATGACAGTGGCCATTTAACTGCCTCCCATCTCTGAGAAGTTGCTGGGCAGACGGGCTTTTCGGGCGCAGAGATCGACTGGCTTCAGCTGCCGCCCCAACCCGACCCTCGGTGCCTGAACTACTTTTCTGTACCTACATGGGTATCTGCAAGTGAAACTGCCGCTACGGTGAAAGTGGCACATGCCTCCGCGTCAACAGAGGCTGTCGCCAAGGGAACAGGAGATGGCAGACTCGGTACGGCAACGTGCCGATGCCGTACAGGGGCACGTGGAGGGAACAGAGATGGCAGCACGACGAGGTGCTACGTTCCGCCGCCGGGAACTCGGCAAAGAGCTTCGCCGCCTACGAGAGAAGAACGGCCTCACCATCCTGGAGGCAGCCGAAGGGCTCGGGTTCTCCGACGCCAAGCTCAGCCGGGTGGAGACAGGCCTCAACGGGTTACCTCGTGTAGCGGACATGGAGAAGCTGCTCGACCGCTACGGTGTCACCGACGTCGATGACCGCGAATCTCTGCTGACCCTCCACCGCGAGTCGCTCACCAGTGACTGGTGGAGGCCGTACCGCAGCGTGATGCCGTCGGGCTTGCACACGTACGTCGGGCTAGAGATGGACGCTCGCGCAATGCGTTCTTGGCAGTCGACCGTCGTCTTCGGGCTGCTGCAGGCGGAAAGCTACGCACGGGCTCTGTTCATGACCGCCAAGCCTGTTGACGAGACGACAACGGAGTTCGTGGAACACAACACGCGCGTACGCATGGAGCGAAAAGAGATCATCACGCGGGAAGAGAACCCGGTAGAACTCCGGGTCATTCTCGATGAGTCGGCGCTTCGCCGCGTCGTCGGCGACCCAGAGGTCATGCGGGAGCAGTACAAGACCATCGCCGAACTCTGCCAGCTCGACAACGTGACCGTCCAAGTGCTGCCGCTATCCCTGGCCACGTACCGGGCGACCGACAATTTTATCGTCCTTGACTTCGACGGTGGCGTGGACTCGGTTGTCGGACTCGAATACAGCAGCGTGAGCTTCACTGACAAGAAAAGCGAGGTATGGAAGTACAACCGCCGCTTCGACGCCATGCGCGAGGGCGCCCTACCTCCCACAGAAACCCCCCGTTTCCTCACGGAACTAGCACGAGAGTTGGGTTAGTCATGATCGTCCGCATACCTGAAGACGCCTGGTTCAAGTCCTCCTACAGCACGCAGGAGGCAGGCGCCTGCGTAGAGATCGCAGACCTGACCACCGCGGTCGGCGTCCGCGACTCGAAGGACAAGACCGGCCCCGCCCTCCTCATACCTGCCACCGCGTGGGCCGCATTCGTGAGCGGGGTGCGTACCGGCCGTCTCTGACGGCCAACCCGCGATGGGCGGCCCCGCCGCGGTCACCCCTGGCGCGCGCCGCCCATCATCGCTCACTGCCTGGGCACAGACTGACCACGTCACACTGCAGGATCGCCTGGTAGGGCTGCCCCTCGAACTCCGCAGCACGCGCATGGCGGACATCCGGCAGGAACCGCCACTGCGAGGGTTTGATGTGCCTCGTCCGGTCAGCCCTCTCCACGTGGGTGTTCAGTGTCCGAGCCCGCGGGTCGTTCGTCTCGACCAGAACCTCGTCCGCTTCGAGCGGAAAATGGTCGTGCAGCAGACACAGGCCGAAACGGTCGATGTTTCCGTGTTTCTTCAGTACCGCGATCAGGTCCCGTATGAATTCTGCGTCCTGCGGTCCCAAACCCTCGGCTTCCTCAAATCGGGGAAGCGCGGGCCTTTGCGTGGTCACCTTTTCGCTGGGCATAGTCTTCTCCTACGGATCAGCCTATGGACCCCCGGTAGATCGTAAGCCGCTGCGCACCGCCCCGCAATCCGGGGCAGTCCGTTCGGGGCGCGACCAACAGGGTTGAACGTCGGCTTCCCGCTGCGCGTCTGCCGTCTCCACTCCTCCTCTCATGAGTAGGAGTGGAGGATGATGGCAATCCGGTGGTGGCGCTGGCTGGCGCGGTTGATCGTGGTGGTGGGGTGGTGGGCATGGTGGCCGACAGAGGCGCAGGCAACTGCCCATAAGGGCTGCGATGCGGGGTCCATCAAAAATCCCGGCGTTGATGCCACGATCCAGTTCACCCATCATCATCAGACGTTCGTCCAGGCACATGCGATCACGACGGTCAAGGTGCCCATGGCTTGGTCCCAGGCGGATTCGCTGACACTGAGCGATGAATCCGACGACTACCGACGGGCGATGCGCTGTCTGCTGCGCGGAGAAGAAGCATTTCCGCCCCGTCGGCCGGAGGAATGGCGTCTCGACCCTCCTCGGGTGAAAGCCGAGGGACACTGGGTGACGGTTCACTATGAGGCGTATGCCTGGATCTATAAATTCGGGACGACCCGGCTCGGGCCCTGGCAAATCAAAGTCAGCAAAGGAAAGAACATCTGGCAGGTCGCCCTGCCGCAAAAGAAGCTGCCGGAAATACTGAAGAAAGCGCGATGGACAAACATCGAAATCAAGCCGGGCGGCCTCAGCGTTCGCAAGGAAAAACCAAAGGCGTCGCTCGCAAACGAGAAATCTCGGGCTTGGAAAGGCCGACAGCGGCAGGATGTGTCGGTCGGCCTGGCACCGCCCTGGCACGCTTCGTTCGCGCTGGAAAGCGCCAAACGGCCCTTCTGGAGCAGACTGGGCATCGGCCTGTGGTGGGTGTGCGGCTCGGCGGTGTTCGCGCTGGCGGTGCTCCGTACCCGCACGCGCTCGTCGGTCCGGCCGAGATGGCTGGTGTGGTGCCGACAGTTGCCCGGGCGGCTGGCCCGCGTGGTGGGCGTGGGCCCCAGGACAACGGGCTTGCGGTGCACCCAGCCGCGCGCGACCACCCCACCCGAGCCGTCGCGGCCACGCGCGCGACGGCCACGGTGGTGGACGCGCGAAGCCGACAAAGACGTCAGAGACCACCCGACGCCGGCGGCCCTGCTGTGGTGGGCCGGGCTCAGCGCGGGGCTTGGCCTGACTCTCGCCCTGCTCCCGCCGAAACTCCGCTCATTCACCGTGTGGCAGAGCTTCCTCGGCATCGCGGCAAGCGTGGCCCTTATCGTCGGCGCTCGCCCATGGTGTGCCATCCCGTTGTCCGATGCTCCACAGGCCGGGCCGGAAAATCCTGCCCGGCACAGTCGGACGCTCGCCCATGGCACCATCCTGACTTCGGCAGCGATGGCCGCGCTCGGACTGCTGGTGGTTGTGGCCCCCCAACGCTTCCACCTACCCCGGCACATGGCACCACCCGACTCCGGTGCCGTCGGGCAGATGGTCCTTCAGCTGGTCATGGTGTGGGTGTGGCTGGCCGCGATGGCGGCTTGGGCATGGCGGTTCGCCGGCGAAGGCGGGTTGGTCCCCAGATCCTGGGCGGAGGCCTGGAACAGGGCGCCCGGACGCTCTCTGGGAGTCGTCGGCTCGCTTCTGGGCGTGGTCGCGGTGCTGATGCTGGTCTCGTACTGGCGGTCCGCCGACGTCAATTGGCGACGTGCCACCTGGCTCAGTTCCGAGCACGACCACAGGTACAGCGCCGAACACGCCAAGTACCTCCGGGACACTCTGGTGAGCTTCGGACCGACCGGGCTTCAGTGGGCTTACGTCTACACGTGGGTGCTGACGGACATCGCTCTCGTGGCGCTGCTGAATGCCCGCGCGAAGGCCGCGCAGCAAAAGGCCGACCGCTCCGTGGAGCAGGTCTCCCTGGGGCCGTCTCAGAACGACATGCGGCTGACCTCGCTTGTCTTCGCCATTGTCGTGGCGACCAGGCAGTCGCTCTTCGCGGGCTCCTCCCTGCTGCTCGTCGTCTGGCTCCTGCTGAATATCGCCGCTCTCTACGCCGTACGGGGAGTAGGTCGCCGATATTCGGTGCTGACTCAGGCGGGAGGAGACTTTCTCACCCAGGCGTTGGGGACCGCGCAAGGCCGTGCCGACATGCTGGAGAAAGCCCACGAGTACCGCAACGTACACAGCCGGCTGCGCCTGGTGGACCAGGGCCATGCGGAAAAGGGGACCACCAGGGAGATGCTGGAGGACCGGCTGCGCCGGCTGCGCCATTGGCGGCCCGCCGGCTGCGACCGCGACTGTCTGCCCGATCAGGTGTCCGTCATGGACGTGGCCCTGAGCTGGGGACCGTATGACAGCTGGTGGGACAACGCACGGCATGCGGCACGCCTGGCGTTCCTCTTCGGGATTCCGGCCAGTGGCGCCATCGTGTGGGCCACATACCTCAAAGGTGCCAAGCAGCTCATGCAGACGAACGCCAACACCACGGCGCTGCCGGAGATCGTGGCGAGGTTCCTCACCTGGCAGATCGCATGGGCCGGCGCGGGACTCATCCTGGGTGCTCTGTGGCGCATGCTGCCGGGTCGCCGCGGCCCGGCGCGCGCGTTGAGCCTGACGGTCGCCTACGCCATTCCCATCGGCGTGGGCGGCGTGGTCAACCGCATCACCGACACCGAGCTGGGCAACGCGATCCTCAGCGCATCACTCATGCTCATCGTCCTGACGGTGACGAGCATCGCGATGGATGCGGCGACTTTCAGCAGCGAGAGACAACTCTGGCCGACTCGGTTCAGCCTTCTGCTCTCGATCTACCAGATGCGCGCGCTCTCCGTACAGCTCGCCTACCTCGTTGCCCAGCTGGCGGCCGCGGCAGGAATCTGGAAGGTGCTCGCGGGCGGGGTGCTCAACCCGCATTAGGCGCCGGACCGTCCCGGCGCGCGCTAGCGCGCGCCTGTGCCCGAGTTGGTGAAGTCGGCCTTGATGGCCGGCTTGGTGTCGGTGACCGAGGTGTCGGCCTTGCGCGGAGCCGGGGCGGCGGAAGCGTCGTCGTTGCTGATGGCTGCGGTCAGGGCCAGGGCGGATGCGGCGACCACCGTGGCGACCGTGGTACGGACGGCGCGGGTGCGGCGGAAGGCGGTGGCATTCATGGTGAGCTCCCCCGGAAGATCGGTGACCGGCCGGCTCGAAGCCGGTCTTGCTCGGTACGGCTATGAGCTTTCCGCGCTTCGCTGCCGCCTCGCTAACGTCCCGCTAACGACGGCCGACGCCGCGTTTGGTCGGTCACTCCGGCCGCGAGCGCAGCCGCGTCTTGAGCACCTTGCCGCTCGCGTTTCGCGGCAGCTCAGTCAGGAACTCCACCTGCCGGGGCACCTTGTAGTTGGCCATCTCTCGCCGTGACCAGGCGATCAGATCGTCCGCCGTCAGCGTCGTCCCCGCGCGCCGCACCGCGTATGCCTTCCCCACCTCGCCCAGCCGCGGGTCCGGGATGCCGATGACCGCGATGTCGGCGATATCGGGGTGGCGGGCGATCAGCTGCTCGATCTCGGCCGGGTAGGCGTTGAAGCCGCCCACGACGAACATGTCCTTGATGCGGTCGGTGATCCGCAGATTGCCGTCGGGGTCCATGACGCCGACGTCGCCCGTGCGGAGCCAGCCGTCCGGGGTGATGGCCCGGGCGGTGGCGACGGGGTCCTCGAAGTAGCCGCGGGTGATGTGATAGCCGCGGACCCAGACCTCGCCCGGCTGTCCCGGCGGGAGCTGCGCGCCGCCGGCGCCGACGACCATGATTTCGGTGTCGGGGATGGCGCGGCCGGAGGTGGCGGAGACGACCTCGGGCGGGTCGCCGCGGCGGCACATGGTGACGGTGCCGGAGGCCTCGCTGAGGCCGTAG
This sequence comes from Streptomyces sp. NPDC000941, assembly GCF_053599555.1. NCBI lineage: Bacteria > Bacillati > Actinomycetota > Actinomycetes > Kitasatosporales > Streptomycetaceae > Streptomyces > Streptomyces sp. NPDC000941. The sequence continues at coordinate 6,649 of NZ_JBSFMM010000055.1, read as the reverse complement.
GCGGTCAGGACGGTGGCGACGCGGAGTTCGCTGCGGAGGCGTTCGACCAGTTCCAGGGGGACGACGGCGGCGCCTGTGATGACCAGGCGCAGGGTGGACAGGTCGTGCGCGGCGCGGGCCGGGTGGTCGAGGAGGGACTGGTACAGGGTGGGCGGGCCGGGGAGGACGGTGATGCGTTCGGCGGCGATGTTGGCGAGGGCGGTTTCCACGTTGAAGACGGGCTGCGGGACCATCGTCGCGCCGCGGGTCAGACAGGCGATGATGCCCGCTTTGTAGCCGAAGGTGTGGAAGAACGGGTTGACGATGAGGTAGCGGTCGCCCTCCGTGAGGCCTGTGACCTCGCTCCAGGTGGTGTAGACGCGGACGGTCTGGGCGTGGGTGATCACGACGCCCTTGGGGTTGCCGGTGGTGCCCGAGGTGAAGGTGATGTCGGAGGGGTCGCCGGGGCGTACGGCGGCGGCGCGGGTGCGTACCGCCTCGGAGGAGATGCGCTCGCCCGCCGCCAGGAAGTCCTTCCAGGAGCGGAAGTCGGCGGGGGCGTCGTCGGCCAGGACGACCACCTCGCGCAGGTACGGCAGACCGGGCAGCGGGTCGCGGCCCGGCCCCTCGCCCGTCGCGCGGCGCAGCGAGGCCACGTACGAGGTGCCGAGGAAGGTGCCGGTGACGAAGAGGTGGGTGGCGCGGGTGCGCCGTAGGACGTACGCCGCCTCCGCGCCCTTGAAGCGGGTGTTGACGGGGACGAGCACCCCGCCCGCCGTGACCGCGCCGAGCGCCGCCACGATCCAGTCGAGGGTGTTGGGCGCCCAGATCGCGATCCGGTCGCCCGCCTCGACGCCCGAGGCGAGGCACGCCGCCGCGGCCCGCTCCACGCGCTCGCCGAGCTCCGCGTACGAGATCCGGGTGCGGCCCTCGACGACCGCCTCGGTGTCGCCGTAACGCTCCACCGCCGCCCGTACCAGCGCCGGGATGGTCTCGCGCATCGGGTCACCTCTCGCAGTACCGGTCCGCGTAGCTGACTGTCCGTCAGATTAGCGGTAGCCTTCCCCGCTGTCAGCATCGATGCGCCAATGAACGCGACCACGGAGGTGGCGATGGGGGCGACCTTGAAAGACGCGACCGCGATAGCCGGCATCGGCCAGACCCCCTTCGCCAAACGCCTCCCCGAGTCCGAGAAGACCCTGGCCTGCCGGGCGATCCTCGCCGCGCTCGACGACGCCGGGATCGCCCCGTCCGAGGTGGACGCCTTCGCCTCGTACACCATGGAGGAGACGGACGAGGTCGAGGTCGCCAAGGCCATCGGGGCCGGGGATGTGACCTTCTTCAGCAAGGTCGGCTACGGCGGGGGCGGCTCCTGCGCGACCGTCGCGCACCTGGCCGCCGCGATCGCCACCGGCCAGGCGAGCGTCGGGGTGGCCTGGCGCTCGCGTAAACGCGGCAGCGGCCCGCGGCCGTGGACGAACATCCGCGTACAGCTGCCGACCCCCGCGCAGTGGACCCGGCCGTACGGGCTGCTGCGGCCCGCCGACGAGATCGGCCTGCTGGCCCGCCGCTATATGCATGAGTACGGCGCCACCCGCGACCACTTCTTCAACGTCGCGCTGGCCTGCCGCAACCGGGCCAACCAGAACCCGGCCGCGATGATGTACGAGCGGCCGCTGACCCGGGAGATGTATATGACGGCCCGCTGGATCAGCGAGCCGCTGTGCCTGTTCGACAACTGCCTGGAGACCGACGGCGCGCTGGCCTGCGTCATCGTCTCCGCCGAGCGGGCCCGCGACTGCCGGCGCCCGCCCGTGTACATCCACTCCGTGGCCCAGGGGCTGCCCGCCCAGCACCACGGGATGGTCAACTACTGGAACGACGACCCGCTCACCGGGCCCGCCTGGACCGCCGCCCGCCAGCTGTGGAAGTCGGCCGACCTCGGGCCGCAGGACGTGGACGTGGCGCAGATCTACGACGCCTTCACCCCCCTGATCCCGCTGTCGCTGGAGGGCTACGGCTTCTGCGCGCGCGGCGAGGGGGCCGCGTTCACCGAGGGAGGCGCGCTGGAGATCGGCGGGCGGCTGCCGCTCAACACCGGCGGGGGCGGCCTCAGCGAGGCGTACGTGCACGGCTTCAACCTCATCACCGAGGGGGTCAGACAGCTGCGCGGGACCAGCACCGCGCAGGTGCCGGACGCCGCGACCTGCCTGGTCACGGCGGGTGAGGGGGTACCCACATCGGCCCTGCTGCTGAGGAGTTGAGCGAGGAGATGACACGGTCCGGTATCCGGGACGGTTCCGGTGGCGCGGCGGAAGACGGGCTCGCAGACGGGCTGCTTGTGCCCGTCCCCGACGACGACGGGGCGCCCTTCTTCGGCTACGCGGCGCGCGGCGAGCTGCGCGTCCAGACCTGCGCCGACTGCGCCGAGCCCCGCTTCCCGCCCCGCCCCTGCTGTCCGCACTGCCAGTCCTTCGAAAGCGAGTGGATCCGGACAAGCGGTCGTGGCCGGATCTGGTCGTACGTCGTACCGCATCCGCCGCTGCTGCCCGCGTACGCCGCGCAGGCGCCGTACAACGTGATCCTCGTCGAGCTCGTGGACGCCCCGCGCATCCGGCTGGTGGGCAATCTGGTCGCCGCCGCCGACGCCGCGCTCGACTCGGTCGACCCGGCGCGGATCCGCATCAACGCCCCGGTGCGGGCGGTCTTCCACCAGGCGGCGGGCGGGGTCGCGGTGGTGCGCTGGGTCCTGGAGCGGCCATGACGGTGCGTACGGAGGTCAGGGACGGCGGCGTCGCGGTCGTCACGCTCGACCGGCCCGAGCGGCACAACGCCATCGACCTGGAGACGGCCGCGGAGCTGGCGGCCGTCTGGCGGGGCTTCCGGATGGACGATTCGGTGCGGGCCGTGGTGCTCACCGGGGCGGGCGACCAGGCGTTCTGCACCGGCCTCGACCGCGCGGTACGGGTGCCACAGCCCTCGTCGCCGTATTCGGTCGACGATCCGCTGGTGAGCATCGGCCCGAAGGCGAACGACCTGTGGAAGCCGGTCGTCGCCGCGGTGGGCGGAATGGCCTGCGGCGGGGCGTTCTATCTGCTGGGCGAGGCGGAGTTCATCGTCGCCGCCGAGCACGCCACGTTCTTCGACCCGCACACCAGCTACGGCATGGTCAGCGCCTACGAGGCGGTCTACATGGCGCAGCGGATGCCCGTCGGGGAGGTCGCGCGGATGGCGCTGATGGGCACCGCGGAACGCCTCACGGCCCGGCGGGCCCATGAGATCGGCCTGGTGAGCGAGGTGACCCCGGCCGGCGCCGACCCGGTCGCCGCCGCCTTGCGCGCGGCCGCCGTCATCGCGTCGTATCCATCAGCGGCGGTGCAGGGGACGGTACGGGCGGTGTGGGCGGCCAAGGAGGCTGCGCTGACTCAGGCGCTGGCGCACGCCCCGCAGTTGGTCGCGCTGGGGAATCTGCCACCGGAGCGCCAGGCCGGGCTTTTCGCGGCCCGGACTCCGGGATTCCGTACGCGCTGAGGGGCGCCGGCCGGGGTACGTTTTCTCAGTTCGCTCAGTTCGCTCAGTTCGGCACCTTGATCACCGAGTCGACGGTGCAGGTGAAGGACGTCTGCTCGGTGAGGTAGTGGTACGCGGTGGCGGTGACCGTCTGGGAGCTGCCGGCCGATACGTAGACGGACTGGTAGTCGATGCCGAGCTGGCTGGAGGTGGAGGAGTCGGCCCACTTGACGCTGATCGAGTAACGCATGGACTGCGTCTCGGGGTTCCTGACGTTGAGCGTGTACTGGAACTCGTGCGTGGACTCGTCGTAGTCGCAGTCGCTGGCGGAGACGTCGTACCTGCCGTCCGAGTTGTAGGTGGGCGACGGGGAGTAGCTGTACGAGGGCGACGGGGTGTAGGACGGCAGGTCGGAGGGGGTGTACGACGGGAGGCCCGACGGCAGATCCGTGGGCAGGTCGGTGGGCAGATCGGTCGGCAGGCCGCTGGGGTCGGACAGCGGCTCGTTGCCGCCGGAGACGAAGCCGCCGGACCCGCTGCTGTGCCTGCCCTTCTTGCCGCAGCCGGTCAGGGCCAGCAGCCCGATCGCGGCGACGGCGACAAGGCGCATGGAGCGGCGATGCATGAATTACCCCCGTTGGAAAGACACATTCAGGCCGACACCGGGCCGTTGACGAGTGCACGCCACCCTAGTGAAGGCGGCTCCCTACCCCAAAGTCACTTCAGGAAGGGTTACATCCCGGCCGACCTGGCCCGCCCCGGCCCGTTCAGTCGACGGAGACGACCTCACACGTCACTACGGTTCCCGCAACCCCAGGATCATCCAGAGGAACTTTCACGGTCTTCGTCTGCTTCGCGGCGAAGCGCGCGTGCGCGCTGCCCGAGGTCACCTTCGAGTCCTTGTCGCGGAAGTCCATGGTGACGATGTACGTCTGGGACCTGTCGGTCTGGTTGGTCACCTTCACGGTCGCGGCCGGCTCGCCGTTCTTGTCCTTGCCGGCACACTTGACGACGGCCACGGCCGGCGCAAGCTCCCCCGGCTTGGAGGAGGAGCCGGACGACGAACCGCTGCTCGACGAGGAGTCGTTGTCGTTGTAGCGGTCGTGGTAGCGGTAGCCACCGGAACCCGAACCGGAGGAACCGGAGTCCGAGTCGTAGTCGTCGGAGCTGGAGCCGGAGTCGGAGTAGCCGCCGGAGCCGGAACCCGAACTGGAACTGGAATGGCTCGAGTTGGAGCTGGAGCAGCCGCCCCCGCCGCCCGAGCCGTGCCGCCCGTGCCCCCGGCTCTTGAAGCCGGTCAACGCCACCAGCACCACCGCGAGTACGGCCGTCAGCCGCAGACCACGCCGCATCATGTGTTCAGCCCCCGATTCCCCGTCGACCTTCCCGGCCCCCACCGGGTCCGGGCAGCGCCCGCCACCGTAGCAGGAGCTGTCAGGTACACGGCGGACGACCCGTCGGCCGACACAACGGGACCGCGACGGACTCTGCGACGGACTACCCCTGGCGCGCCGACGCCCGCGACTGGCCGGTGCCCTTGACCGCGTCCAGCGCGTAGACACAGCGGTCCTTGCTGCACGCGTACACCACGCCGCCCGCGGCCACCGGCGAGCCCGTGATCTCGCCGCCCGTCGCAAGCTTCCACCGCAGCTGTCCGCCCGCCGCGTCCACCGTGTAGAGGCAGTGGTCGGCCGAGCCGAAGTGGACCCGGCCGTCCGCGACGACCGGGGAGCCGATGACCTCGCCGCCCGCCGCGAAGCGCCACTTGGGCGTGCCGGTGACCGCGTCCAGCGTGTACAGCGCGGAGCCGCTGCCCAGATGCACCGACCCGTCCGCCACCAGCACCGGCTCGATCGACTGACGCGCCTCGGTGGCGATCCGCCAGCGGTCGCGGCCGTTCGCCGCGTCCAGGGCGTAGACCGTGCCGAGGTAGTCGGCGATGTACACGCCGCCACCCGTCACCGCGGGCCCCGGCGCGTACGCGGGGGCGCACAGGAAGACGGCGGGCGACTCGAAGCGCCACCGCACCTCCCCGCGCGCGATGTCGATCGCCAGTACGCGCGTGCCCGCCGCCACGTACACACACCCGTCGGGGGCCGACAGCAGCCGCACCGGGACCCCGCCGCAGGACGCCGCGTCGCCGATCGGGTACGACCAGCGCTCCACGCCCGTGCGCGCCTCCAGGGCGCGCAGCCGCGCGTCCGCCCAGACGAAGACCGTGCCGTCGTAAATGGCCGGCCCGGACTCGGGCGTCTCGAAGTCGGTCTGGGCGCCCTGCATCTCCCACAGCAGTTCGCCGTTCGCGGCCTCCCATGCCTGGACGCCGCCGCCGCGGGTGCCGGTCACCACCGTGCCGCGGTCGACCTTGAGGGAGTAGACCCAGCCGTCCGTGGACAGCCGCCACCGCTCGGCGCCGTCCTCGGCGTCCAGCGCGTACAGCGTCGGGCCGTCCGAGGCGTGGATCCGGCCGTTCGAGACGGCCATGGCCCAGGCCACGTCGCGGGTCTTGAACTGGCGCCGCCCCGTGGCCACGTCCAGCGCGTGGACCTCGAAGGACGTCACGTACAGCAGCTCGCCCGCGACGGCCGGGGTGCCCCATACGTCGTTCGACATGCGGAACCGCCAGGGGCGCCAGCGGCCGTGCGCACCGCCCCCGCCGGGGGCCTCGGAGGCGTCCGGGGAGGGGGCCGAGGTGGGCGGGGACGACGGCGGCGGAACGGCGCCGGTCACGATGCCGCCCTCACCTCCGTTCCCGCCGCCGGTCAGGCCGGTCGGCGGGCGCACCCAGCCGGTGGCGGGGCCCGTCTCGTGCTGCGGCTGCGGCTCGCGCCCGTCGGTGGCCCGGCGGCCGGGGCCGATGGGCACCTTGGAGCCGGGCAGCCGGACCGACGCATCGGCTCCGACGGGCGCCGGGCCCGTGGCACCCGCGGGACGCCCCGTAGGACCTGTCGGGCCGGCGGCTACGCCGGGGCCGGCGGGGCCAGTGGGGCCCCCGGGTCCGGTGGGGCCTTGGACGGAGGGCGGCGCGGCCTGGGAGCCCGACGGGCCCGCCGCCCCGGGCGCGGCGTGCAACGCGCTGCTGGACGGTTTCTACCGGCCGCTGGTCGAGCTGCGCAACCAGGGGCGCGGCTACGCCGTCTCGCTGGTCAAGGCGGGGGTG
>NZ_JBSFMM010000054.1:0-55470 GCF_053599555.1 Streptomyces sp. NPDC000941 | reverse complement strand
GGGCGACCCGCTACAACATCCGCCGACGGCACTCCCGCCTCGGCCAGATCAGCCCGATCACCTACGAACAGCGATCAACTAATAAGCTGGCCACCACCGCATGACAACCGGTGTCCACAATCGTGGGGAAGCCCCCGGGCGCTAGTCGGCGAACGGCCGCAGCATCGGGCGCACCCGCGATCGGACCTGCCCCGGGGCCACTGCCCATCGCGAGTCATGCCACGCAACCAGCCACCATGGGCGCCGATTTCGCAGCGATCACCGCAGTTCACCGACGCCTGTACTGGTCCGTGCAGCCTTCCCAACTCCATGCCAGCGTCGTGGAACACACACGTCTGGGCACGGCGTTGATGGGGGAGACAACCGGCCGCTGCCGCACCACCCTTGCCGCCGCACTCGCCGAGTCCTACCTGTTGGCCGGGCGTATCGACTTCTTCGACCTCCAGCAGCCTCAGGCAGCAGGCAACGCGTTCGTGCGTGGCCTCCAGGCCGCTGGGGAAGCCGACGACGCACTACTCGGAGCGGCGATCCTCGCTCACACCGCGTTCATCCCAGGCTGGGCAGGCCAAAAGGAAGACGCCGAAGAGCGGATGTCCGCCGCCCGTGCCTACGCCCGCAGGGGCAACGCCCCCGCGATGGTGCTCGCCTGGCTTGACGCCGTCGAGGCCGAATGCATGACGCGGTGCGGCGACACCCGCACCGCACTGCGCTTGATATCCCACGCCGAAAGCGTGTTGGCCGAAGGCGACGCGGATGAGCCATGCCCGGTGTGGATGGACTGGTTCACCCCTGTCCGCCTGGCCGCCTTCAAGGGCAACACGCAACTGATCGCCGGACACACAGCCCAGGCCCGGGACACGCTGCTCGGAGTGCTCGACCATCTACCCGCCGACGACGGCAAACAGCGGACGATCATCCTCGGCGACCTGGCGGCCGTGGAGGCCGCAGCCGGTAAGCCGGAGGAAGCCTGCCGATGGGCCAATGAAGCACTCGATCAGCTAAGCGTGACGTGGTACGCCGTCGGCATGGACCGGATTCGGGATGTACGTAAGCGGCTCCATGCCTGGCGTAACGAGCCGTGGGTCCGCGATCTGGATGACCGCATGTACGGCTGGGGAACGACCGTCAGCGCTCTTCAGCGCTGAGCTTGGCGACTAGCCCCGGCAACTCGGCAAGGCTGTGCACGCGGAAGGTCGGCATCTCGACCGCGTGCGGATCATCCCATTGGATGGTGGCCCACGGCCCGCGCCGGATCAGCGCCGTCTTCATGCCCACCTTGGCCGCCGGGCGGATGTCGTTGTCCATCCGGTCGCCCACGTAAAGGATCTCCTCGGCCTCGCAGGGGGCCGCGTCCGCCACATGGGAGAAGAACGCCGGGTCGGGCTTGGACACGCCCCAGTCGTCGGACGTGCAGATGAAGTCCGCCGGAAGGTCAAGGGAGCGCAGAATGCCCCCGGCCCGCACCGTCTGGTTGCCCGCGATGCCCACCCACAGACCGGCATCCCGCAGCGCCGCCAACGTCGGACGGACATCCGAGTACAGATCGCTGTCATCAAAGTGCTCGGGCTGGCCGGCCTGGGCCCGCTTCTCCCGCTCCTCGGACAGATCGAACCCGGGGCGGAAGACCTGGAACGTTTCGCGGTAGTCCCGACCCTGAGCGATCACGGCGCCGAACGCCGCCGCGAACGTGTGTCGGGGCACGCCCAGCCAATCCGCCCACGTGCCATACTCGCGCGTCTCGTCGACCAGGCACTCACCGACATCGAACACCACAGCTCGGATCATGAAGTGCAGGGTAAGACAATCGGAGCGCGCTTTGCGGACGCTGTCCAGAGGCTCGCTCCGATCACTGTGGATGAGGGCCGTCAGGGACGTGCCAGTCGCCTGCCAGGGCAATGGCACGACAGCATTATCGGGCGTGCCTGGTGTGAGCCTTGCCTGCCTAGCTCCTGATCGCTGTGATGAGAGCCGCGAGGGACCCAAGCAGTGTTGCCGTTGGCAGAAGCCAGGCCAGCACACGTGAGCTCTGCGCCGCGCTCGGGGTGGCCTGACACCCGGTGACATGCGCACAGTTCTGGGGGTGATCATCATGTGCTTCTAACTGCCGTCGGTTCATACGGGCTCCGCTCATCGAGTGGTCATGGTCTGGATCAGTGAGGCGTCTCATGAGCGATGGGAGTCATGCGCGAGAGGCGGTCATTACTAGACCAGTGATAGCAGGCATCGACTTTTGGCCGCGCCCAGACGGATGGGGTTCGGACGCCCCCAATGACCCTCTGACCTGCGATTATTCACTGCACGCGCAATGAATTATGGGTGGTCTAGACCGGGGTGAGCTGCTCGAATGGCGCGCGAAGGAGCCCAGGAACTGGGAGAACACAGCCCGACGGGGTGAGTGTTCGAGTCTCTAGATTGGCTTAAATCAACCTGTCTGCCGAAGTGGCAGCCCACGGCTGGGCGGTTTCGCTCGGCGACCTACGGATGAGAAGTCTTCTGACGGCAACAACGACACATGGCTCCCACCAGTGGCCCGCAGTGAGTACCAGGCCGGGCAGCTGTCAGAGCCCGCACCAGGCCCCTGGCCGAACATACGGATCAAGAGGTCTGGAGTCGGGGCGATTGCCCGCTGAGCTGGTGGCCTGACGGCAGTCGTTGACGGCAACAGGAGTGCACATCGCCGTATCGCGAGACTCGTCCGCGCACCGCGCAGGCTGGGGCGAGGTGTCGACGCACTGATCACCGCGTCAGCGTGACGAACTCCTAAGGCCGAATCCAACCGATCGAGGCAAGAACGGATCGAAGATCCACTTCATCACCGACCGGAACGGGCTGCCGCTGGCCCTGGGCGTCTCGGGCGCCAACCTGCACGACAGTCAAGCCTTGAAACCGCTGGTACGCGCCACCCCTCGGCCATTGCCGTCTTGCAGCGCGCTGACGCAGGTCAGCGCGCGCCTAGTCCGCAGCGATTACGGCCTGGATCAGGCCCGGGAATCGGCGGTCCAGGTCCTCCTTCCGGAGACGCATGTACAGACCGTTCCCGGCGTCGCGCTGATACACCAAGCCTGCCTCGCGCAGTACTCGCCAGTGACGGGTGCGACTGGACTTGCCTACCGGCAGGTCGAAGGAAGCGCACAACCGCTCTTCATCTGGTCGTTCGGCCAGTTCGGCGATGACCCGACGCCGGTTCGCGTCAGCCAGTGCCAAAAGGATCGGCCCCACTTCCAGTTCCTCAGCGCGGGGGTGCACCAACTCGCCTGCCGTCATCACTTCACCCCTCGACAAGGTACGCCTAGGCGCGTACCTTGCAAGAGGTACGCCACTACGCGTACCTTACCGCTGCTGGGGGAGTCATGTCTGTACCTACATCGCCGCATCGCCGAGTTCTGTCGCGGATCCTCTTGTCACTGCGCAAGCTCCTGCTCATCGAACACTCGCCCTTCATGACCCTCTGACCCCGGGCAGGACCCTGTTTCTCGCCTGGGGAGACATGAAGACGGCGGACCAAATTCCCATACGAAACGTCGTCCAAGGTGGTGGTCAGCGAGTGCTGTACAGCAGGGAAGTACAGCAACCACCGCAACCACAGCCGACCGCCACCAGCCCCAGCCGACCGGCTGACCAGCCCAGCAGACCTCAGCGACCGCCCTGCCCGTAGTTCGCATCGAGGGGGTCAGGGGTTCAAATCCCTTCAGCTCCGCAGCAGTGCCAGCCGGCGGTGAGCTCCAGGGATGCGAGTTGGCGTCGTTCGCTGGGCGGATGATGCCAGGCGGGGACCGGGGTGGTGTCGACACCGATATCGCCTCGCCAGCCCTTGAACAGGCCACGGCGGTGGGCGAGACGCACGGTGACCAGCACCAGACGGTCGCTGATCTCCTGCAAAACTGTCCGGGGTACACGTTCGGCGTCCGCGTCCTCCCAGGCTGCCGCCACGTCTATGGCTTCGTCGGCGGGCAGCCGACGGCGCCGGTCACAGCGGTAGGGGTCGAGGGCGCTGGTGAGGCGGTCGAAGGCACGGTAGACGCGGCGGGCGAACGCGTGCCGGGCTCCACGGACGGTGCCGGACTGCTACCTCACTCCAATCGAGTTCGAACAGCAGCTGATCACATCAACTACGCTGTCACTCACCGCGTGAAACCCGGTGTCCACTCCCGGGGATCAACCTCATTGCGGCTCCTCGCCCGGCTGTCGCTTCACGGCCACGATCGATATTGCATTGCCGTCATGCCGACGTTTTTTGGGCGACAGCAGGTCGGTCGCGAGTGGTAGCGGAGCGTGGGCTGTCTCGGGGAACTCGCTGCGGACTTCGGTGAGCAGATCATGCCATCTCGTGCCATGGGCGCCGGCGGCGGCGTGAAGTGCGAGGAGCACGGCTTTGAGCGGGTCGGGGTCCGCCCCGATGACCAGGGCGACAAGCGCCACTTCCTGTTGGGAGGCGTTGGTGCCGTCCGGCAGTGTGATGACCGTGCTGGGAATCTGCGGGTCGGAGGAGAGGAACCTCCGCGCTGTCCTCGGGTCATCCAGCGGTGGGGAGAAGGGCAGGCCCCGGTCCAGTTCGGCCAGGCCGCGAGCGATCCAATCCACGCTGCTGAGACCGGCCACGTCGCAAGAACGGTGCGCGGCCCAACGAGTGATCGCGCGCTGGATCTTTGGCCCGGCCTCGTCGACCGCGTGCACGAGGGCGACATCGAGTCTCCGCATCTCTGCCGCAACCTTGCCAACGCTGCGCAGCCGGTCGCTGGGCAGCCGCCCGCCCCATTCCTTCTTCTCTGCGCGCTCCCGCCGCTCCCGCAGCTCTCGTTCTTCCTGCTCTGCCTTTTCGCGGGTGATGCGTTCGGCCTCGGCCCGTTCATCGGGGGTGGGCAGCGCAGGCAGTTCGCTCACGACCTGGTGCCAGTACGCGGCGGATTTGCTGGTCTGCTTGACGATGCGGTCGTGTTCATACGGGGCCGGCCAGAACTGGAGCAGATACTCATCCAGCACCGGCTCGTCCTCCCGCCGTGTGCCGACGGCCTTGTCCATGCCACGGCAGTGGTAGCGGGCGCGGTACGTGCCTGCGGGCAGACCGAGGTCCCGCTGTTCACCGCTCCATTCGATCAGTGCTGTGTCATTGGAGGCCGCCCGGAAAGGCGTCTCCACGATGTCCTCCCAGTCGTCGTAGTCCAAAGACGGCTCCTCCTCGTGCAGTTCGACGGTGAGGGGGACAGCGCCGCTGCTGATGCCGGTCAGCAGGAACAGGTGTCCAGGCACGGCCGCCCCGCACAGTCCCGCCCGCTGCCCCATGAAGCACTCGTCGAGGCCGTCCTCCGGGCCTTCGTGGATGTCGGCCTCGGTGCGGCCGTCGATGTACATTTGGCCGTAGTCCACGCTGAACTCGCCATTGAAGAGTGTCCGCATGGCCACGAGCTTGCCCCAGGGATCTGACAACACCTGCGACGCCGCCCCGTCCTCATCAACAAGCGGGTCGACCGGCTGACTACCGCCCAGCGCATCCCCTGAGCTGGGGTGTTGCGACGACCACTAGAACTCAAGAAATCCGGCGGGGGCTCTTTTGTGCCATTACAGCGATGCCGTACGTGGCGAAGTTCGTCCTCGAAGCCCACCTGGTGCCGCCGTCACGGGATGGCCCAAGCTGTCCCGCATGGATTGGTTGCCACTGCTCTCCACCCTGGCCGGGGCCGCGATCGGCATCGTCGCTACTCTCATCGCCGATCGGAATCGGTGGAAGCACGAGGATGTCAAAGAAGCTCTTCGGCTGCGGCTCGACATCTACACGCAGTACACCACCGCCGTGAAGGTCCTCGGCGAGAGGCTGCGGGCCTTGGCCGAGCGAGAGCACCCTTCCGACGACGAGCGGGCGCTTGCGCTGCGCGAAGCCTTTCGGGATTCAGGCATAGCCGTCGCATCAGAACGGATGTGGCTCATCGCGCCCCAACCCGTCGTCAAGGCCTCCAACAGCGTGTTCCACTGCCTGCGACGCATCTGCGACGGCTATATCGACGGCACTGCTGTCAGCAGTCCAGAGGACCGCGCCCGCTGGGAGGCACGCGGCAAAGCAGCCGCCAAGATGCGCAAGCTCATGCGTGAAGATCTCGGCGTTGGCCCACTCACCGAACGCCACAGCCCCCTTCTCGACGACTACAACAACCCCGCTGCGCAGTGATCGTGAATCTGGAGCATGCGCAGGTAGACGGCCTCCGACCAGAACGTTTGGTCGGAGGCCGTTGCACCTACGGTCGTGTGAACCCGTGGCTCCGCTCCACCTTCGCCACATGCAGCGTGTAGCTCTGGTACCACTCGGCTTGCCCGCGCTTCTGCGCCGCGCGGTGCTCGGCGTTGCTCCGCCACTCCGTGAGGGCGTCGGCGTCGCGGAAGTACCCGACGGTGATGGACAGCCCACCAGGAGTATGTGCTTGGTCCATCCCCAGGTACCCAGGGACGTCCTTCACCAGGTCTTCCATCCGTGCGGCGGTCTCGCTGTAGCCGCTCTGGTCCTCGGTTCGCACCGCAGTGAAGACAGCGACGTAGTAGGGCAGTTCAAAGGCCTCGACGGGCGCGACAGGTGCTTCGGAGTGATTGCTCATGGCGCCACTGTGAGGCGGGACGCGCTCAACGATCAAGCGTCTTTCCTGAACGGGATACATAAGGGATCCGGCTCTTGACCAAAGCTCTCTGAGCTGACGTTCTCCGGCCACGGGGGGTTGGTCAGCGGGCGCGTGGGTGTGGTGGGCGCTCGGCCCCGGCCAGCTGGTGAGCGGCGTGGGTAGGACGGGCCGAGGCGAACGCAGCGGCGAGCTGATCGTGAAGAGACCCTGCACAGGGGTGGGGGTCGCGGCGTGGTGTGACCGTGTAGATGCCCCGGGTCGGGGGATCGACGAGACCCACTGTGGTGACGTCGGTCCGCAGCGCGCACGTCAGCACCCCGGGCACCAACGCGATGGCATGACCGGTTGCGACCAGGGCCAGCTTGCCGTACAGATCGGCCGCGGTGAGGTCGATACGGGCGCTGACTCCGGCGCGGGCGGCGTGCTGGCGCAGGAGTGCCGCCGAGCCGTCATTGTCCTCGACCCAGGTCTGGTCGGCCAGCGTCCGTATGTGCACCGGGCCGGCCCCGGCCTGCGGATGGCCGACGGGCAGGACGACGACCATGTCGTCCAGGCCGAGGAACCGCCGATCGACCCGCGGGTCATGGGGCAGCCCCGGCGGTGCATCGGTGACGACGGCGATGTCGAGATCGCCGTCGATCACGCGCTGGTGCAGCTGCGCGCTCAGGCCGGGGACCAGGCTCCACCGAATGGATCCGGCCTGCTTCAGCAAGCCCCGGATGGCCTCGGGGACGACCCCGGAGGCCAGGGAGGGGGCGGCGCCGACAGCCAGCGGCCGACCGCACGACCCGTCGTGAACGTCTCGCGCGGCGCGTACGGCGCGGTCGGCCTCGTTGAGCGTGGCCAGGGCGTGGCGCCGGAACACCTCGCCCGCGGCAGTCGGACGCACACCGCGCGCATGGCGATCCACCAGCGGTACACCGATCTGCCGCTCCAGCCCGGCGATCTGCCGGGAGACGGCCGATTGCGTGTGGTTGAGCTCGGTAGCCGCCGCCGACAGCGACCCGAGGCGGCATACGGTCACGAAGGTCCGCCATACGGTCAGGTCCATGGGTGCCAGTATGCCGAGTTGGTATGCCTGTCTCGCAGGGCTGACTTGCTAAATCTGCGCTTGTCGCAGCCCTCGCGGTGCACCACTGTGGCGCGCATGACCGCACCACACACGCCACACACCCTCGCTGTCCTCGGCTTGGGGCGCATGGGCGCCGCGCTCGCGACACGACTCGCCGCCCAGGGCTGGGACGTCGTCGGCTGGACACGCTCCGGGCGCACATCAGGCATCGTCAAGGTGACCGGCGATCCGAGCGCCGCCGTGGCGAAGGCCGACCTCGTGCTCCTGTCACTGTTCGACGGACCTGCCTGCCAGCAGGTCCTCGACGACGTCCGCGATTCGCTGCGTACGGACGCGATCGTGCTGAACACGAGCACGATCGCCTCCGCCGAGGCGTCGAAACTGGCCCGACAACTCGGCCCGTCCTATGTCCACGCGCCCGTGCTCGGCTCCGTACCGGCCGCTGCTGCCGGCACCCTGCAGATCCTTGCCGCCGCCGACCAGGACACGCTCGGTCGAGCCCGACCGGTTCTGGAAACCCTGGGTACCGTCCGGCGCGTGGACGACGCCTCCACCGCCGCCGCGCTCAAACTGATCGCCAACAACAGCCTCGCCGGCGCCGTCCTCGCGCTGCGTGACTCACTGCGGCAGGCCGACGCCCTCGGCCTGCCCCGTACCCAGGTGCTGGATGTCCTCGAACTCGGCCAGCTCGGCGGGCTCGTGGGCCGCAAGCGACACTTCCTCCTCGGCGAGCCGTCCGCTGCGACGGCCGAGTTCACGATCGGTGCGCTGGTCAAGGACATGGCTCTGCTGGCCGCCGCGTCGGGCACCCCCTTGCGCAGTGCGGCCGGCCTGGCCGGTACGCCTGCTGACTCGGAGGCCGACATCGCCGTCGCCGCCACGGTCCCCGCCGTCGAGGACGCCGTGCGCGAACCGCTGCGCGCGTACATCCGCGGACACGCCACTGGCGACCCCGCCCACTTCCGTGACGCGTTCCTGCCCACCGCCCACATCGAGGGAATCCGGGACGGCGCATTCGTCTCGTGGCCCCTGGACGAGTACTGCGCTCTCTTCCAGGGACGGCCGGCCCCGGACGAACCGACCCGCTCCCGCCGCATCGACTCCACCGATGTCCACGGCACCGTCGCGACCGCCACGATGACGCTCTCGCATGGCGCGGACACGTTCACCGATGTCTTCCTGCTGGTCCGCGTCGGCGACAGCTGGCGCATCGCCAACAAGGCGTATCACCGGCACTCCTGAGGGAGTGGAGCCGTTAGCTGGCGGTTTCGTCTTCGTCGGGCGTGTCGGCAGGTGGCGGCTCCATAACGAACGAGCCCTTGCCGCGTACGGTGATGATCAGCCCTCGCTCGCGGAGTTCCTGCGCGGCGCGCCGTGCGGTGAGGCGTGCCACTCCGTACTCGTCGGCGAGGTGGTTCTCGGAGGGGATCGGCCTGTCCGGCGCCAGCTCCCCGGACTTGATCTTCCCGGCGATGATGTCGGCCAGCTGGACGTAGAGCGGCCTCGCGCTCATCGGGTCCAAGGGCGACTTCGTCTCCTCTGCATCGCTCATTTGTCCAACATAGGCATCCGTTGACCTACACAATCGAGTGGATCCCTCTGCACTTGTATGCAGAGGGCTATACCCCGATGTAGCCTCGGGCCGATAAAGACCCCGGCGAGGTGAGCTAGACCTCCCGGGGCATGGCCAACGCTTACAAGGAGCGTCGACATGCGGAACCTTATCCGCCACACCGCCCAGTGGTTGAACCTTCTGCTCACCCCCGGCACGGGAACCCATCGCGCAGGCACCCGTCCGACCCGCAGGTTGAAGGCGGCCGCCTGATGGAGCCGACGGAGTCGACAAAGTCGATGCAGCAGGCCGCCGCGCTCCGGCTGCTGCCCTGGCTGTCCCCGGAGGGGAGGCCGTGCTACCTCTCGGCAGGCAGTGAGGGCGGGCACCTCTCGCGCCTCGCCGACGTGACAGAGGCCCGGCTGCTGGCCACGGGTGCGGAGGTGCTCGGCTTCGCGCGCAAGGTGCTGGGTGATCCCATGTCGCCCTACACCGAGGTGCGGTACTCCGGAATCCGGCTCGCCGAGTGCCTCAGCGATGCCCTGCGCGTCGCCGAGTCGCGCGGGCTCCGCCTTCCCGTACCGGATACGGACGCCGGGGACGCCGGGGGCGACGGGATCGGCGACGAGTAACCTACCCGCCCCTTCGGGCTGGCTCCCGTCCGGCCGCGGCCGCGCCGACCGGCCGGACGGGAAGCGGGGTTCGGGTCGTACCAGTGGTGTTCAAGTGGTCGGCGGGTACTGGTCGTAGTCGTGCCAGCTCGGCTCTTGGGTCATCAGCTGTTGCCAGGTGGGCCAGGGTGCCGGTTTTCTGGCGGAGGAGTTCGCCGGGCATGGTGAACGGCGGGGCTTTGTGGGGTTTGGCGAGTGCCTGGTCGACGATCGTGTCGTAGAGCACTGCGGCGGCGTGCAGACGGGGGAGTACGGCGTGGACCTGGTCGGCGTAGCCGGGGGCAGTGGGTGTTCGGGGTCCGGGCCGAGATCGTAGCCGGCGCCCGCGGTGACCAGAGCGATCTCCGGGCGTTTGCGGGCGGCCAGGTCGGCGTGCAGATGGAGGGCGATGGCGTCCCAGACGACCTCGACGCGGTCGGCGGCCATGCCTTGGTCGGTGAGGAAGCGGGCGGCCAGGTCGGCGCCGTCGAGGTCGAAGGTCTGGTCGCCGTCGCCTTCGCGGCTCAGTCCGGCGTCGTGCAGCGCGCAGCCGACGAACAGTAACTCGTCGTCGTAGTCGTGGCCGGGCTGCAGTCCCTGACGCTCGCCGAGGGAACGCCCGTAGAGATAGGTGCGCAGGCTGTGGTTGAAGATCGCTGGGGATTCGAGGTCGCGGGCCCGGCGCAGGGCTTTTAAGGCCAGGTCGGTGCGGGGGAACGGCAGCCCGGCGTACGGGTCGGTCGTCTCATGCTCCTTGTCGGGCATCTCAGGCTCCTTGGGGCTGGATTCGGCGGAGGACGAGCAGGCCGCCGATGCCTGGGATGGCGGCGAGCCAGCGGACGGTGGAGGTGGCGGTGGGGGTGGGGGTAGGGGTCATCCAGGTGCAGACGATGACCGTGAGGTAGCACATACCGTGCACCGGGCCGCCGAGGGCGGTGATGGCCTTGGTGTGGACGGTGACCAGGTTGAGCAACAGGGCCGCGAGGGATATCGCCTCGACGGCGGCCGCGATCCGCAGGGTGCGCACGGCGGTCACGCTCCTGTGGTGGAGCCGGGGCGGACGATCATCAGGACGACCACGATCGCCCACAGCAGATTGAAGATCCCGGTGGTCATGGCCAGCCGGGTCACCGCCGCTGCCCGCGTGTTCCCGGCGGTCTCCGTGCCGTCCGGTGCGGCCAGCAGGCGTTGTTGGGCGGGGAGGATGGCCAGCGCCAGGAGGGCGGCGGCGATGGTGGTCAGCACGATCGAGGTGATGAGCCAGGCGTCGCCCAGGACGCCGAGTTGGGCGCCGGTGGCGAGGCCGAAGACCGGGACGGCCAGGCCGACGACGGTGTAGCCGCGACAGACGCGGTGCAGGAACGCGGCTATCGCGGGGCCGCGCCGGTCGTGGGGCTCGCGGTCGTCTGGCTCCCGGGCGTCGCCGGGGTCGCGGGCGAAGCGAGGGAAGACCGAGGCGGCCACGGCGATCGGCCCGATCGCCAGGATCGCGGCCAGGACGTGTACGGACAACAGCAGCTTGGTCACTGTGACTCCGTTTAAGTAAGTAGCCTACATGTTGGCTGCCAATATATAGCGGGTCTACAGGTGGATAGGTAGGCTGCCTACTGTGAAGGGAGATGCGGTACGCGGGCACCTGGACGCACTGCTGCTGTCCGTGCTGGAGCAGGGGCCGTTGCACGGCTACGCGATCATCACGGCGGTTCAGCAGCGCAGCGGCGGCGCCCTGGAACTGCGGACGGGCACGATGTATCCGGCGCTCAACCGGCTGGAGCGGCTCGGGCTGCTGCGCAGCGACTGGCAGTCGGTCGGCGAGCGCCGCCGCCGCTGTTACGAGCTGACCGACGCCGGGCGGCGCAGCCTGGCCGAGGAGCGTACGGCCTGGCGCGAGCTCACCGCCGCGATCGGTGCTGTTTTGGAACCCGCTCCGGCACCGAGGCCGGCCACGTGACGGCGCTCGACCGCGGCGCCGCGCCCGGCCTCGACCCGATTGACGAGCATGTCGCCGCGCTGGCGGGCGCCCTGCACGGGCCGGTGCGGGTCAAGGAGCGGATGCTGACCGAGGCGCGTGACGCGCTCAACGACGCCGCGGCGGACATCGCCGGAGGGGGAAGCGCCGACGGCCGCGCCGCGCGTCAGGCGGTCGACGGCTTCGGGAGCGTCAAGGACATCGCGCCCGCCTTTCAGCGGGAGCTCACCATCGCCCAGGCCCGCCACACCGCGCGCCGCGTCGCGCTCATCGTGCCGTTCCTGATCCTCTGCTGGTATGTGCTGGCGATCGTCGACCGCGGCCGGGGCATGCCGCACTCCGTTGAGGTCCTGGCCGTCCATGTGGGTGGCGTAGCGACCGCAGCCGCGCTGCTGGCGGCGGCGTCGCTGGCCGCCACCGGCGCGCTGGCCCGCTGGCTGCCCACCCCGCGGCGGCTTCCACTGATGGTCGCTTGGACCGGCACCGCCGCCTGTGTGGCCATGGCGATCAGCGCCGTGACGTTCACCACCGCATCGGCCCTGGCTGGGAACTGGCTGGTCAGCGTGGGCGTCGGCCTCGTCACCATCGCCTCGCACGTACGGATCGCGGCCTCCGCCCGCGCCTGCCGCGAATGCGCCCGACTGCCCGTCGTCGCCCCGTACGGGATCTCTCCCCAGCGCGGCTGAGGCAGGGGATCGGGGTATGGGCACCTCCGCGGCGCGTGTCGGCAGCGACCGCGCGGCCTTCGGAATCGCGGTGGCCGCGGCCCTCCTCGCCGCCGTGTGGTGGGGGATCGCCGCGGTCGGCACCGAGAACTTCGGCAGCGACTGCCTCTTCTACTTCGGCGAAGCCGGACCGCGTGCCGAGCACTGCTACCAGGTGAACGACCGGGCGGAGGCATGGCTTCCGCGGCTGGTGGCCCTCGCGTGGGTCGGCGCGGCGCTGAGTCTCGTCCTGCCGCGCCGGTTGCTTCCCGGGAAGGTGCCGCTGCGGCGGGCAGCCGCCGGGGTCGCCGTCGGCTGCCTCGTCGTCGCCGTGGTGCTCGGGGCCCATGCCATGGACGTCTCCGCGCCATGACGCGCCATGACGGGCCATAACGGGCCATGGCGGCCCATAATGGGCCTTGATCGGCGGGCGGTCAGCCCACGCGCTCGATGACGGCTCGGCGGATGAGGAACTTCCCGGGCTCGCGTACCTGCTCGAACGCGGCGTTGTTGAGCAGCGCGCAGCTGCCCGAGGTCGAGGTCACACTGACCGTGGTGGACTTGTTGTTGTCCAGATTGGTGACCTTGAGCCGGGTGCCGATCGGGAACTGGTTGCTGGAGGCGGCGGGCGCGCCCTCCTCGCCGGAGAGGGTGACCGTGGAGCCGGCGCAGACCACCTCGCCGGAGGCCCCGCCGGTGTCACCGCCTGCGTCGCCGCCCGGCTGCTGGCCGCCGCCGGTCGCTGGGGAGGTGGCCGGGGCGGTGGTCTCGGGGTCAGCCGCCGTCGGGGCGGAGGTCGGGGCGGTGGTGGGGGTGGAGGGCGTGACGGTCTCGGTGCAGCCTGCCACCTGGCGGCGCTGCTGGATCTGCTTCACCACCTCCTGGCGGTTGGCGATCCTCGCCTCCGACTGGGCGTCGGGGTTGGCCTGTTGGCCGGCGATGAAGTTCAGATTGTTCCGCAGCGCGGTGTCGAGCCCGGCGCAGTTCTCCGTGGGCGCCTTGGCCTGAGTGGTCTCCGATGCCTGGCTGACCCCGACGCCGACGGCGAGGCCGCCGCCCACGAGACCTACGGCGCCGATGGTCAGGGCGATCTTCTGGGGCCGGGTCACACGACGCTTCCGGGACATGCGGAACTCCTCGTTGGAT
Organism: Streptomyces sp. NPDC000941; assembly: GCF_053599555.1. NCBI lineage: Bacteria > Bacillati > Actinomycetota > Actinomycetes > Kitasatosporales > Streptomycetaceae > Streptomyces > Streptomyces sp. NPDC000941. The sequence goes on along the minus strand of NZ_JBSFMM010000054.1, from coordinate 41,775 downwards.
CGGTCCGTGCTGTGCGGTGCCTTTCGCAGCCGAGATACGGCCGTGCGCGGCGAACCGTTCAACGAGGTCCAGACCTTTGTTATCAGACCTGGTCAGAGCCTTGGCACACATCCTCCATGACGAGGGCCGGGAGCACGGCCACGGCCACCTGCCGGGCAGCGGCGTGGGGCGAGGCGGTCCGCTCCGCGAGGGTGGGGCGCCAGGAGGCCAGGCGGTGCAGGGCGGTGCCGAGGCCCCTGTCGTCGTCGCCCAGGAGCGCGGCGATCAGGGCGACCGTGTCGGCGCGGGGTGAGCCGGCCGGGGCGGGGAGATCCTTCAGACGGGGGACGAGGCGGGTGCCGACGCCCTCCGGTGCCGCGGTGGCGGCCAGCGCGGCGAGTACGAACCGGGCCGCGTCGGTCTCCTCGCCCCAGCGGTCCAGGAGGCCCGGCAGCGCGCGGCCGATCGCCCGCCGCGTCATCTGTATGCCGGCCGGCTCCTGCCATACGTCGCCGAGCGCGGCGACGCGGTCGGCCGTGAAGACGGCGAGCGAGGCGCCGGCGGACGCGAGTTGGAGCAGGTCGCCGAGCACGCTCACCCGGACCGCGGGCGGAATCGCGCCGTCGCGCGCCAACTCGGCCAGGAAGGGGACGGCATCGACGGTTTCGTCGGTGCAGTCGCCCTGGTGGGCCACGGCATCGGCCAGGTCGCCCAGGAACGCGCCCGTGGTCTCGTACGGCTCCCCGAAGGCGAAGTCCTCCGCCAACAGCCACGCGACGGCTCCGGGCGCCCCGTCCGCGCTGCCGTACATCCGCTCCGCCACCGCCACCACAGCCCGGACGACATCCTCCGGCCGGTGCGGTTCGGCGGATGCCGGACCGGTCCACCGCGGCCCCGGGGCGGGCGGGGCCGGATCGGTGGGCAGCGGGACGGGCGGGGCGACCTCGGCCGTGGTGCGCTCGTGCACCAGGCCGTCCCGGGTGAAGACCTGCTGCAGGGTGGCCGCGTGCCCCTCGGCGCAGCCCTGATGGAACCCGCCGCGGGACCGGGCGACCCCGGCGATCCGTATGTGCTCATGGCGGAGGAACGGCCCCAGCGCCCGGCGGTCGTGGCCGGAGTGGACCGCGAGCGAGAACACCTGCCACCAGCCGGCCAGTTCGGGGTCGAGCGACGGCTTGCCGTACCAGAAGCTCGACGGATCCGACCGGAAGTGGTCATGGGCCCGTATCGCGACCAGCCGATGCCCGCCCGCGGCCAGCTCCGCGGCGGCCTGCCGCGCCGCGTCCTCGGTGGGCAGACACAGGGTGTGCTGGACGCCCCACGCGGGTGGGGCGGTGGCGGTCGGGTCGGTACGTGCCATGTCGCCCATGGTGCATCCGGCCACTGACAGCGCCGGCCACTGACAGCGTCGGCCACTGACAGCGCCGGCCACTGACAGTGCCGATGGCCGAGGGTGCCGATGGCCGACAGCGCCCCCGCGGAAATCCTGTTGAGGCACTGGGCGCGGGGCCACAGACTGCGGGCATGGCCGGTCAGCGTTTTGTCTTCCTCGACCCCGACGGGGCGTCGGAGGAATGGATCTATGTGGTGGTCGAGGCGGCCACCGGGGTGTCCTACCAGCAGCAGTACGGCGGAACGGCCTGCCGGCAGGGGCGGGTCGAGGGATATTTGGTGCCGGTGTACGCGCCCGATGAGCTCGACGGGCTGTGCGAGATGTTCGAGGGGCATTTCCGAGGGGCCGGGACCTGGAATCACCAGTGGACGGCCGACGAGTTGGCCAAGCTGCGGGAGATCGTCGCGGGTGTGACCTTCTGGGTCTGCGACGGTACGAACGAGGAGCCGCGTTCGCTGCGGCTCGACGAGGGCCGGCTCGCCGAGGCCGACGAGGCGTGGGTCCCCGTCACGACGCCGGACGGGCCGGGCGTGCTGCTGTGGTGCAACTCCGACTGAGCCGCCTCACCTGATCCCGTCGTGATCCTCGCCGGGGCGATCAGCGCGCCGCTGCGCGGGTGATGGCCTCGGCGGTCTGCCAGAGGCGGGGGAGGAAACGGGTGACCTCCTCGGCGCGGTGGAGGAGGTCGGGCGTCGAGGCGATGCCGAGGTCGGCGAGGGCGGCGCGGAAGGGCGGGGTGAGCGCCTGGTGGGTGTCGGGGGCGTCGGCGGCCAGGATGGTGTGGCAGCGGGCGAAGGTCGCGATGATCCAGAAGACCGCCTCGTGGTGGCGGCCGCGGTCGATGAGGGCCTGGCTGCCGTCGATCGCGATGGGCCGCGCCGCCGGGGTGATGTCGCTGCTGAAGAAGAACGGCGTTTTCGCGAGGGCGGCCGTGGCGTCGAACGTCTCGGCCAGCTCCCGCAGATGGCGCCGGACGCGCTCGGCGGGCAGCTGGGCGCAGCCGAGGAGGTCGAGGAGTTCGGGGTAGAAGTCGAGCCGGCCGTGGTCGGCGAGGGCTTCGCGTGCGGCCAGGTAGCGCAGCCGTACGGTGGGGTTGCGCAGGGCGGCGACGAGCAGCACATGGGTGGTCACACCGGTGGGGAACAGCCAGGACGTCACCTGTTCGTGGAACGGCGCCGACGCGTCGATCGCCGCCAGCCCGCGCTCGATCCGGCGGCGGGCGTCCTCGCATCTGCGGCGCACCCAGGGCGTGGCGGCGAAGTCGCGCGAGACGTGGGCGTGCAGGGCGCGCAGCCGGCCGGTGGGGTCGTCGATGACCGTGTCGGTGCGGAAGCTGCCGGCCAGGTGGTACGAGGCGAGCACGGCGTCGGGCGGGGCGAGCTGTGCCCAGGGCAGATAGCTGATCTCCAGCAGGGTGCCGTCGTGGCGGAGTTTGCCTGGTTTGGCCGGGGGATCGTCCTCGGCGGTGACGACCACGACGTCGACGTCGGAGGTCGGCGGCAGCTCGGCGGCGTCCGGCAGGCCGACCGTCGAGCCGCTGAAGTACGCCCCGCGGAAACCGGGTTCGGGGCGGGCGTACCGGTCCACCCACCGGGCCGCGGTGGCACGTGCCGAGCCGATCTTCACCGTGCGTCTCCTCCCTGCGTTGTCAGACCCCCGTGGCACAGTCGACCACATGGACACGGATCGCTTCTGGACCGTCATCGAACCCGCGCGGGCGGCCGGCCCGGACGGGAAGCCTGGCGACAAGCCTTTCGACGAGGTGCTGGTCGACCTGCTCGCCGCGCTTTCGAAGGAAGAAATCATCGAATTCCAGACGCGGTTCGACGAGATACACGGCGCCGTCTATCGGTGGGACGTCTGGGCCGCCGCCTATCTCATCGGCGGCGGCTGCTCCGACGACAGCTTCATCGACTTCCGCGCCGGGCTGATCGCGCTGGGCCGCGAGTGGTACGAGCGCGCGGCCGCCGACCCGGACAGCCTCGCGCAGCACCCGGCCGTGATCGAGGCCGTGGCTGGCGGCGTCGATGAGGCCCTGTTCTACGAGGAAGTCAACTATGCGGCGAGCAGGGCGTTCGAGCGGGTCGCTGGGGACGCGGAGGACTTCTACGAGGAGCGGAAGCGTCACCGGTCCCTGCGGGGTGTGAGCGGCGGTTCCGAGGCGGACATGGGTGAGGACTTCGACTTCGACGACGACGAGGAGATGAGTCGCCGTCTGCCGCGCCTCGCGGCGCTGTATCTGGATGAGGTCGTGGCCTGAGACGACGCTGCCGTATGGCGGGCCTCGTGCCCGTCAGCCTGTCAAACCGTCACGCCGGGGACATCACCTCGTACAGGTTTCCCGTCTCGTCCTGGAAGAACAGGCCCCGGGGGCACAGGGGATGGTCGATCCGGCTGTTGTCGGGCTGGGTGGGGTCGTTGCCGTACGGGATGCCTGCCGTGCGGATCCGGGACAGGATCGCGTCGAAGGTGGCCGGGTCCACGTCGAAGGCCAGGTGGTGCCCTTCGGGGGCGGTCACGGTCATGAAGTCCAGGGTGAGCGTGTTGTTCACCCGTACGGGGGCGAAGTGGCCGTTGCGGCCCGCGGGGGGCAGTTCCTCCAGGCCCATGACGGAGGCGAAGAAGCGGGCCGCCTCGCGGTGGTCGGCGGCGGGGACGATGGTGTGGTTCAGCGTGACGGTCATGTGCCGCTCCCGGGTCGGTTGAGGGTGCCGTGCAGGAGGACGTCGACGAACTCCACCGGATCGACGTCGGCGCCCTCGGCGCCGAAGTGCAGCTGGGTGAAGAGCATGCCGAGGAAGATCGAAGCGATTCGTTCGGGGGGCAGGCGCAGGGTCGCCCGGTCGGGCTCGACGAGTTCGGTCAGGGCGTCGCGGGTCGCCCGCATCGATGTCTCCCGGCTGTCCGCCGGCCGGTCGGGGCCGTCGTGCGGGTTGTCGGAGGTCGAGGTCCGGCCGCTGGTTGGTCGGGCGCCGGTCGGTGGGGCGGCGGTTGGCCGGGCGGCGGTCGGTCGGTCGCCGGTTGGCCGGGCGGCGGGGGTGCGTTCGCGGCGGTGGCCCGAGGCGTGCAGGGCCCCGGCCACCGCGCCCATCCGCGTCAGATGGGCCCGCATCGCCTCGGCCGCCTCGGTCAGCCGGTCGGCGAGCGGCTGGTCGAGGGAGATGGAGGCCAGCTCGCGCAGCACATGGCTGGGGTTCATCGCCTCGGCCGTGCAGGCGGCCAGCACCTCCTCCTTGTCCTTGAAGGCGCGGAAGATCGTCGCCTCGCCGATACCGGCGGCGCGGGCGATCTGCGCCGTGGTCACCGCGGCGCCGTACTCGGCGACCAGCGGGAGCGCGGCCGCGACGATCATCGCCCGGCGCTGCTCGGTGCTCATGCCCGGTGCGCGCCGCCGGGCCGGTGGTTCTGCCATGCCGTCCACGGTACGGAGTGAGTACTCACTCCGTCAATGCGCATCGAAGCGATGTCATGGAATCGTGCCGACCCGGTTTGTGTTGTGTGCGGGCTGTGAACCAGGTGACGGCTGTGGCCTGAGGTGCGGGCATAGTGGGGGGTCTGTCCCAGAAGGGGCAGTTGGAAGACGGCTTCACGCGCAACCAACATGCGCGGCACAGCAGCACACAGGGGGACGACGCTCCAATGCCATCCATACGCCGCTCCGCCGCGGCCGTCGCGGCCATGGCCGCGCTGCTCGCGGTCACCGCCACGGCCTGTGGGCCGAGCGACGACAACGCCGGGTCCGAGCCGAGCGCTTCGGCCACCACCGGGGACAAGGGCAAGGAGAAGGAAGGCCTGAAGATTCCGGACGGGGTGCCGACCAGTCTGGACGACCTGAAGAAGTGGAAGGACGGCGGCTGGAAGAACTGGGACGACTGGGCCCGCAAGGCTTCCGATTTCGCCAACCCCGTCATCAAGAACTTCTGGCAGCCGTCCCGGATGGCCAAGGCCAAGGACTCGCCGAGCACCGTCGCCACGCAGAGCGCCGGTGCGGGCCAGGCGGCCACCGACCCCGAGCCGTCCGCTATTCAGGCCAAGCAGGTCTCGCGGCCGTACCACCAGAACATGGCGCCGGTCGGCAGGGTCTTCTTCGACAGCCCCGACGGGCCGATGGTCTGCTCGGGAACGGTCGTCGAGGACCCGGCCCACCCGGGCAAGTCCAACCTGGTGTGGACGGCGGGCCACTGTGTGCACTCCGGCAAGCAGGGCGGCTGGATGCGGAACATCGTCTTCGTGCCGTCGTACAACGACAACGGGCTGCCCGCCAACCGGACCGAGACCGCCGCGAGCCAGGAGGTCGCCCCGTACGGCGTGTGGTGGGCGGACTGGTCGCAGACCTCCTCGCAGTGGATCGACGGGGGCGCCCACACCGGCAACGTCGCCTCGTCGTACGACTTCGCGGTGCTCCATCTGAAGCCGGAGAACGGCGGCGGCAAGTCGCTGCAGGAGACGGTCGGGGCCGCGGTCCCGGTGTGGTTCGACGCGCCGTCGGCGAACCAGGTCAGCTCGATCGGCGCGTACGGCTACCCGGCCGCGCCGCCGTACGACGGCGCGCTGATGTTCAACTGCCTGGACCGGCCCAACCGGCTGTCGTTCTCGCCGAGCGCGCCGACGATGTACCGGATCGGCTGCACGATGACCGGCGGCTCGTCCGGTGGCGGATGGCTGGTGAACCGCGGTGGCAAGACGACGCTGGTGTCCAACACCTCCATCAGCTCCAATGCGCACACCTGGCTCGCCGGGCCGCATCTGGGCAGTGAGGCCAAGGGCGTGTTCGACGCGATCAGCCAGAAGTTCGCGGCCAACGGCTGACCGGCAGCGCCCCCGCGTACGGCTGATCGGCGTCCCCTGCGCACCTCGTGTGCCCTGCTTATGCGGTGGTCACGAGGTGCGTGAGGGCCGGTCTGCGGCAAGAGTGGGGGTATGGCCGAGAACATCTTGTTTATGGATCTTCCGGGGCCGGAAGCGGCCCCTCGGGCGCTCGACGCACTGCTCCGCGCGGATGACGAGGGCACGCTGGTGCTGTGCGAGGGCGCGGTGATCGCGCGGGCCGTGGACGGGACGCTTGATCTGCCGGACTGCGTGAACAGCGCCGGCGCCCGCTGCTTCACCATGGACGACCTGATGGGCGGGCTCGTGGGCCTTCTGGGCGGGCCGCTCGGCATCATGATCGGCTTCGGGGAGGGTGGGTTCGTCGGCGCGGCGCGGGACACGCGCGAGGGTATGGGCGCGGGGCGGGGCGGCGGTGAGGGTGCGGATGCGGGCGTGAGCGCCGCCCTGGAGATGCTGGCCGCCGAGGTCCCGCCGGGCACCACCGTGCTGGTCGCCGACGTACGCGAGCCGTCTCCTGACGCGGCCGACCGGGCCTTGGCGCCGTACGGTCATCCGGTCGCCCGGTATCCGGCCGGCCGGGTGCGCAGGGAGATCGAGTCGGCCAAGGCCGAACGCTCCTAGGCGCCTGCCGAGCACCCGGCCGCGAGCCCGCTGCCGCGGCCTACACCAGCGGCTTGCCGTAGCAGCGGCTCAACTCGTCGAAGCGGTACAGCCCGAACTTGGTGATCGGCACATAGCCGGACGAGGTGTAGAGCGCCATGGCCTCCGGCTGCTCGGTCCCCGTCTCCAGCACCATCCGCTGCCGCCCCGCCTCCCGGGCGCTGTCCTCCAGCGCCGCCAGGATCCGGCGGGCCAGCCCCTGCCCCCGCGCCTCCCGGATCACGAACATCCGCTTGATCTCGGCGTCGCCGTCCACGTGGCCCTCCTCGCTGTGCTCCTGGCTGCGCCAGCCGCCGCTGGCCACCGGGCGGCCCTGTGCGTCGTAGGCGAGCAGGTAGCGCCCCCGGGGCGGTTCGAAGTGCGCCGGGTCCATGACGGTCAGGTCGGGGTCGCCGTAGCGCTCGACGTATTCGGCCTGCACCTCGTCGTTGAGCTTGACGGCGTCGGGGTGGTCGTAGGGGACGGACTGAATATTCATGCGAGGGATCGTACTTCCATGCGAATCGGCGGTGCGCTCGGTTTTTTCTGGCGTATCGTGCCGGAATGCTCACCGTGACCACCGTGAATGTAAACGGGCTGCGCGCCGCAGCCAAGAAGGGCTTCCTGCCATGGCTCGCGGGCACCGCCGCGGACGTGGTGTGCCTGCAAGAGGTGCGCGCCGAGCCCGGTGAGCTGACCGCGCCGGTCCGCGAGCCCGACGGCTGGCACACCGTGCACGCCCCGGCAGACACCAAGGGCCGGGCCGGGGTCGCCGTCTACACGCGGCGCGAGCCGGAGGGCGTACGGGTCGGCTTCGGGTCCGCGGAGTTCGACGGCAGCGGCCGCTATCTGGAAGTGGATCTGCCCGGGGTGACGGTCGCCAGCCTGTATCTGCCGTCGGGGGAGGTCGGTACGGAGCGGCAGGAGGAGAAGGAACGCTTCATGGGCGAGTTCCTGCCGTATCTGAAGGAGCTGCGGGAGCGCGCCGCGGCCGGCGGGCGCGAGGTGCTGGTGTGCGGCGACTGGAACATCGCGCACCAGGAGCCGGACCTCAAGAACTGGAAGGCCAACCGGAAGAAGTCCGGGTTCCTCCCGGAGGAGCGCGCATGGCTGAGCCGGGTGTACGACGAGGCGGCGTACGTGGACGTGGTGCGCAAGCTGCACCCGGACGTCGAGGGGCCGTACTCGTGGTGGTCGTACCGCGGGAGGGCCTTCGACAACGACGCCGGGTGGCGCATCGACCTGCTCGTCGGCACGCCGGGGCTGGCCGAGCGGGCCGTGAAGGCACAGGTGGAGCGGGCGGCGAGCTACGACAAGCGGTGGAGCGACCACGCTCCGGTGACGGCGGTCTTCGGCGGCTGACACGGGTGGCCCCGGGCGGTGACCTTGGGCGCGGCCCGGGGTGAGATGCTGCGCCGGTGAACACTGCGGCATCGGATTGGGAACGGCGGGTCGCGGACCTGTGGACCGCCTTCGACGACCACGGCCCCGCCGACTTCCTGGCGGCCATGACGGCACTGGCGGCCGAACTCCCCGCCGGCGACCCCGTCGCGTCCTTCGAGCTGGCCTCGGCGTACGACGCCACCGACCGCGAGGCGGAGGCCGCCCCGCGCTACCGCGAGGCCCTGGCCGCCGGACTCGGCGGGTCGCGGCGCCGCCAGGCGGTGATCCAGCTGGCCAGCACGGTGCGCAACCTCGGCCGGCCGGAGGAGGGCGTCGCGCTGCTCACCGCGGAACGGGAAGCGGAATCCGACGAACTCGACGACGCCGTCGCCGCGTTCCTCGCGCTGGCGCTCGTCGACGCCGGGCGGGAACGGGAGGCGGTGGGCCTCGCCCTGTCGGCTCTGTCCCGTCATCTGCCCATGTACAACCGCTCGCTGGCGCGCTACGCCGACGAACTGGCGGGCGGAGCGGACGGAGCGGACGGAGCGGGCGGAGCAGGACGCTGAGCGCCGCGCCGAGCGGCGCGCGTGTGCACCGTTCACTCAGGGCCTGTGGGATCCGCCGCCCCCGCGGGCCCGCCCCTTCTGGCAGCGGTGGTACGACGGTCCGCCGACGGCCCCGAACCAGTGGGCCGGGTACGGGACCCGCGACCGTGAGCTCTGGCTCGACTGCGTGCGCGAGCGAGGGTGTGCCCCGTCCGTTCCGGCCGCGCCGCCCGGGCGCGTGTACGAGCTGGACGGGCGGCACATCACGGATGTGCCCGGCCTCTATCTCGCGCTCGGCGAGGCCATGCGCGGCCCCGGCGGCTACTACGGCTGCAACGCCGACGCCCTGGACGACTGCCTCGGCGGAGGCTTCGGGGTCACCACGCCGTTCACGCTGGTCTGGCACGACGCGCGGATCGCGCGGCGGAGCCTGGGGCGGGTCCTCGACTCGCAGGGGGATCCGTACAGCTACTTCGACGTGGTGCTCGAGGTCCTGAAGGACGGCCGGGTCGAGGTGCGGCTGAGGGACTGAGCCTGAGGGGCTGAGCCTGAGGGGCTGAGCGACTGAGCCTGAGCTGCCTCACGTGCAGTCGTTGGTGGCGTCCCAGCAGGTCTCCTCCGGGAAGGGGTCGCCACCGTCGGACGTCGGCGAGGTGTCCGTCGTGGGCGGCGGGTCGTCGGGGAGCGAGGGCGGGTCGTACGGGGTCCACTGCGACGTCGGCGAACTCCGCGAGGGCTTCGGCTTCTTGGGGGCCGTCGTCTTCGTGGGTGTGGGCGTGGGCGCCGACGAGGCCTCCCGCGGTTCGGTGGCCGACGGTTCGTCCTTGGCGGGTTTGGCGTCGGCGGCGTTTGAAGTGGCACCGTCCGAGGGGCGGCTCGGTGTGCCCGAGGGGGTCGCGGCCGCCGGCGCTTCCGTACGGCTGCCCTCGCGCGGCTCGTCGGGGCGGTCGCCGGGGCGCAGAATCGCCGTGGCCGCGGCGGTCAGGAGCACGATCGCGACCGTGGCGGCGATGATCACGCCCGGTCGCCGGAGGCGGCGCCCGGCCGCCTTCAGCCCCTTCGGCCGCTTTGGTCCCTCTGACCCCGCTGGCCCCTCTGGCGTCTCGGGGTGCGGTGTGCGGGGGGAGCTTTGCGGCTCCCGGTCCGGCTCCGGCTCCCGGTCCGGTGCTGTGTCCGGTACGGGCTCCGGGTTCTCGGCCACGGGTTCGGGATCCTCGGCCAGCGGCTCGGGATCTTGGGGTACGGGCTCGTGATGCTCGGCCACCGGCTCGGGATGCTCGGCCACCGACTCCGCCTCCACCGTCGGTGACGGCTCCTCGGCGTCGGTGGGCTCCTGCTCGACCTCGACGGCCAGGCGCTTGCGGACCCCCACCCACGCCTCGACTGTGGCCTCGTCACCGCCGCAGGCCCGGACGAAGGCCGCCACCAACTCCTCGCGGGGCAGCTCCTGTCTGTTCAGCGCCCCGGCGAGGGTGGCGCGCGGCAGCACGTCCCCCGCCGCCCCGGCCCGGCGTTCCAAGTCGCGATAGCTCAGATCCGCCCACTGGCGCAGCTGGCGCATCACCGCCACGAACTCCGTGGAGTCCTTGACGTCGTGTGGCAGTGGAATCCTTCCGTCCACCTCGGCCCCCCGTGTGTTCTGTTGTGTTGGAGCTCGGTCCTCCCCGGGAGCTTAAAGGGCTCGCCATGAAAACTCGTCAAGAATCAGGGGCACTTGCCCCGCATATGCCGTTCGACGACCTCGCGCACCCGAGGCCGCAGCCACCCGTCTTCGCCGCCCGGGTCCAGCCCTTCCGCCTTGAAGACGGCGTCGGTGAACTTGTCCACGTCCGCGGGCGGCGCTTCGCGCAGCCGCCGTATGTCGTGCGGTGGAAGGCAGAAACCGAGGTCGACGCACAGCTCGTAGAGGAGCGCGTGGACCTCCTCCGATGACAGTCGTTTTGTCATGCCCCGGTACGGTACCGGCGACGCCCGGCCCGGGCACGTGAGTTATGCGTGCCGCCGCGCCTCGAACCGGTCCTGTGCGGTCAGCACATCGTCCGCATGACGCTTCGCCCACGCGCCCATCGCCCGCATGGGGACGAGCAGGGCGGTTCCGGCCCCGGTCAGCGCGTAGTCGACGCGCGGCGGCGCCTCCGCGTACGTACGGCGCTCGATCAGGCCGTTGTACTCCAGGCGCCGCAGCGCGTCGTTGAGGACCTTGGGGCTGATGCCGCCGATCCGGGCGACCAGTGCCCGGGGCCGCATCGGGCCGCATGCGCCGAGCGTGTAGACCACGACGCTGTCCCAGCGGTTCGCGAGCACCTCGAACGCGATGCGCGCATGGCAGTCCGCGGTGTAGGCCCCACCCTCCCCGGCGTCGGCGGGGTGTTCGGCGTCCCGCGGGCAGCTCGGCTTCTCCATACGCGCATCCTGCCCGATCCGATGCACACCGCGCGGTGTGCATCGGCCGCTGCGTCAGGCCGAGGCAGTGACCACCTCCAGCCCCTCCGGCGCCGTCACGCTCACCGCACCGTCCGCCGCCAGCGTGACGTCCAGCCGCCCGCCGCCGACCTGGAGCCCGGTCACCGTCAGCGGGCCGTACGCCCGGGCGAAGGTGGGGGCCACCGTGACCGTGCCGCCCGGGACGTCCGCGTCCAGGCCGAGGGCCGAGGCGAGGACCTGGACCGAGGCGGCGGCCGCCCATGCCTGGGGGCGGCAGGACGCCGGGTAGGGGGCGGGGCGCGGGCCGGCGTCGGCGCCGTGGCCGGCGAAGAGCTCCGGCAGCCGGGCGTCGAAGGCCGCCGAGGCCGTCAGCAGACCCGCCGCCAGCGACGCCGCGGCGTCCGGGAAACCGGCCCTGACCAGGCCGTGCACGGCGATCGCGGTGTCGTGCGGCCAGATCGAACCGATGTGGTAGCCGTACGGGTTGAAGCCCACCGAGTCGCTGCTCAGCGTGCGCAGGCCGTGGCCCGAGTCGAGGTCAGGGCCCGCCAGCCGGGCGGCCAGCGCCGCGCTCTCCTCCTGGTTCAGCAGGCCGGTGCCGAGGAGGTGGCCGAAGCCCGAGGTGACCGAGTCCACCGGCCGGCCGTCGCGGTCCAGCGCGACCGCCGGGTACGGGCCCCGCGCGTCCTCCACCCAGAAGCGCTTACGGAACCGGTCGGCGAGCCCTTCCGCCCACTCCTCCCAGGCGTCCGCGCCCGGCCGCCCGAACGCGCGCAGCAGCGCCGCCCCGCCCCGCGCGGCCTCGTACGCGTACGCCTGCACCTCGCACAGCGCGATCGGCGGCTCGGCGAGCCGGCCGTCGCGGTGGCGGATGGCGTCGCCGGAGTCCTTCCAGCCCTGGTTGGCCAGGCCACGGCCGGTCAGGTCGACGTACTTGAGGAAGCCGTCGCCGCCCGCCTCCGCCTGGTCGCGCAGCCAGCCGAGCGCCGACTCGGCGTGCGGCAGCAGCTGTTCCACCTCGGCCGGGGCCAGGCCCCAGCGCCAGGCGTCGTGGAGCAGGGTGATCCACAGGGGGGTCGCGTCCACCGTGCCGTAGTACACCGGCGGGAGCGAGAAGGTGTCCGTGAAGTCCTGGCCGGCGCGCCGCACCTCGTGCAGGATCTTGCCCGGCTGTTCCTCCGTCGCCGGGTCGACGGCCGCGCCCTGGCGGCGGGCGAGGGTGCGCAGCGTGCCGGCCGCGAGGTCGGTGCCGAGCGGCAGCAGCATCCGGGCGGCCCACAGCGAGTCGCGGCCGAAGAGGGTCAGGAACCACGGGGCGCCGGCGGCCAGGAACTGATCCACACCGTCCGTACGCTCCTTCTCGGACCGCGGGTCCATCAGGCGCAGCCGGTCCGCGTCGGCGACCGACTGGTCCAGCCACTGGTCGAAGCGGTGGTCCGCGCTGCGCAGGGCCGGGGTGCGCCACGGCACGGCGTCCGCCGGGGGCGCCGGGAACTGGTCGCCGTCCGCGTACGCCGCCGTGCAGCGCAGCGTCGCGGTCCACGAGGTGCCGGGGGCCAGCTCGATGTCGTACGCGAACCGGCCCTCCGCCGTTTCTGAGACCTCCAGCGCGTCCGGCGCCGGCTCGCTGGTCAGGCGTACGGAGAACCCGTCGCGGGACCATGCCAGACCGTGACTGTCCCGCTCGGCCCGTACCGGCTCCAGGACGTGGCCCGACTTGACCCGTTCCATCAGGGCGAGGTCCGTGGCCGCCGTGACCGTCAGCCGGAAGCGGACCCGCTGGGTGCCCGCGTTGGTGACCTCGAAGTTCTCCTCCAACCGCCCGGAAGCGACGGTCCGGCTCCGGAGGAGGGTGACCGCCGGGTCGGGCGTCACCTCGCCGAGCCCCCGCAGGATCGACCGGAAGTCCGCCCGGTCGGCCCCCCTGAGCCCGCCGCCGACCGGGGCCAGGGCGATGGACCCGGCCGTGACGGTCAGCTGGGACAGCGCCCTGCTGTCCCCGTGGTAGAAGCCGTCCGCATCCCCGCCGAGCTGCCCGTCCGCGCGCGAGATCACAAAGCTCGGCGCGTACAGCGTGACGACCGCGTCGTGCAGGAACGGCTGCAGGTCGGCGGCCACCGAAGTGGTTGCCGTGACCGAGTCGTTGGTTTCCTGGGGCTTGACAGTGGTGTCCAAAAGAGTAGAACCTCTCAGCGTTGGATCGTTCAAAAGACATTAACGGCCTCTTCAGAGCGATGACAATGCCTTTGGAACGCTCAAATCAAGCCCTTCAGGTTGGGCTTGCAACTCGTAGGCCGGAGACCCGTATGCCCCGCTCCACCAGCAGTTCCTCGCCCAAGGGCAGCACCAAGGGCGGCGCCAAGGGCAGCACCAAGGGCGGCCCGGTGACCCTCGCGATGGTCGCCCGCCGGGCCGGTGTCTCCACACAGACCGTGTCCAACGCGATCAACTCGCCGGAGCTGCTGCGCCCCGAGACCCTGGAGCGGGTCCGCCAGGCGATCGACGAGATGGGCTACCGCCCGAGCCGCGCCGCGCAGACGCTGCGCACCCGCTCCAGCAAGCTGATCGGCTACGGCATCCAGCCCGCCCCGGGCGGCAACACCGCCCCGGTCATGGACCGCTTTCTGCACGCCCTCTCCCAGGCGGCCGACGAGGCCGGCTACCGGATCCTGCTGTTCTCCTGCCCGCCCGGCGGCCCGAGCCTGGAGGGGCACGACGAACTGCTCGCCCAGCACGACGTCGACGGCTTCGTGCTCAGCAACACCGCCCGCCAGGACCCGCGCCAGGCGTGGCTGGCCAAGCGGGGCGTGCCGTTCGTCGGCTTCGGCCGGATGTGGTCGGGGCGGCAGATCGGCGACTGGGTCGACGTCGACGGCGCCTCGGGCACGGACGCCGCCGTGGAGCACCTGGTCGCCCTCGGACACCGCAAAATCGCCTTCCTGGGCTGGCCGCGCGGCTCCGGCGTCGGTGACGACCGAGCCGAGGGCTGGCAGCGGGCCATGCGCCGGCACGAGCTGCCGACGCGCGGACGGCGCGCGGAGAGCGCGGGCGACGTCGAGGCGGCCCGTATCGCCGTGAAGCCCTTACTGGACGCGGGTGCCACGGCCGTCGTCGCGGCCAGCGACACGCTGGCGCTCGGCTGCTACCACGCGCTGCGCGAGCGGGGCGCCGCCCCGGGCCGGGACGTCGCGGTGGTCGGCTTCGACGACTCGCCGACCGCCGGGATCCTCTCGCCCTCCCTGTCCTCCGTCGCCCAGCCGCTGGAGGCGGTCGGCCGGGAGTGCGTACGGCTGCTGCTGGCCCGGATGGCCAACCAGGACGCGGCACCGGAGCGCGTCCTGCTGGAGCCGTCCCTCGTCGTCCGCGACAGCGCGCCGGCGCCGACCCCCTGACACACCGACGCACCGCGACACGCCAACGCCCTGACACGTCGGCGCGCACCAACGCGCCGCGCCCCCGACATCACCTCTCCTCCACCCCCCTCGAGCCGCACGTACCACCCCGAATCCACGGAGGAATCATGGTCCCCCGCACGGCCGCCGCCGCCCTTCTCACCTGCGCGGCGCTTCTGACCGCCACCGCCACCGGATGCTCGTCGAGTTTCGGCGGCGACAAGGACAAGAAGCAGGACACCAGCGCCAAACAGCACCTGAAGGTGCTCATAGCCACCTCGGGCGACGCCGAGACCAAGGCGGTCAAGGAGGCGGCGGCAGCGTACGAGAAGAAGTCCGGCAACAAGGTGACCGTCGAGGCCGCCAAGGACATGAACCAGCAGCTCGCGCAGTCCTTCGCCGGGCACAAGCCGCCGGACGTCTTCTATGTCAACTCCGACATGTTCGCCAACTACGCCAAGGGCGGCTCCCTCTACGCGTACGGCGACAAGATCAAGGACGCGGACGACTTCGCCGAGCAGCTGCGCTCCTCCTTCACCTACGACGACAAGCTGGTGTGTCTGCCCAAGGACACCTCCACCCTCGCCCTCGCCATCAATACCGACCTGTGGAAGAAGGCCGGGCTGACCGAGAAGGACTACCCGACCTCCTGGGAGCAACTGCGCAAGGTCGCGGGCAAGCTGACCGGGAACGGGGTCACCGGCCTGGTCACCAGCGACGAGTACCAGCGGCTCGGCGTCTTCATGAAGCAGTCGGGCGGGTGGATCACCGACCCCGGGCAGACGAAGATGACCGCCGACAGCGCGAAGAACGCCGAAGGGCTCGGCTTTGTGAAGTCCCTGCTGAAGTCCGGCTCGATGAAGTACGCCAAGCAGGTCGACACCAGCTGGGGCGGCGAGGCCTTCGGCAAGGGCAAGGCCGCCATGACCATCGAGGGCAACTGGCTGACCGGTGCCATGAAGCTCGACTACCCGGACGTCAAGTACAAGGTGGTCGAGCTGCCCGCAGGACCGGCCGGGAAGGGCACGCTCGCCTTCAGCAACTGCTGGGGCGTGGCCGCCGAGAGCGCCCACCAGTCGGCGGCGGTGGACCTGGTGAAGTACCTGAGCTCCGGTGAGCAGCAGCTGAAGTTCGCCGAGGGCTTCGGCGTGATGCCCTCGCGCACCAGCGCTCTCGCCGAGTACGCGAAGCAGGAGCCGGACGCCAAGGCCTGGGTCGACGCGAACGCCTACGCACAGGGCCCGGTGACCATCGCCGGATTCGACAAGGTGCTCAGCCAGTTCAACACCGAACTGCAGTCGCTGCCCACCACCGACCCGAAGAAGATCCTCGCCGACCTCCAGCGCAACGGCGAACAGGCCCTCGCGAAGGGCAACTGAGCCGTTATGCCCTTCCGCACCACCCCGCGTACGGCGCGCCGCACCCCTCGCGGCGCGTCGTCCGGCCCCCGCCCGGCCCCTGAGGCCATCGGCGAGGGCCCCCGTACGGCCGGCTCGCCGGGCGCACCTGACGCGCCCGGCGGGTCCGGCCCCAAGGCGGCGCCCCGCACCCCAAACACCCCGTCCGCGGGGCGCCGCCGCGGAGAAGGCGCCTGGGGATGGCTGTTCGTCAGCCCCATGGTGCTGATCCTCGGCCTGTTCCTGGTGCTGCCGATCCTGATGGCCGCGTGGGTCTCCCTGCTGGACTGGGACGGTCAGTCCAACCCGTTCAGCGGGCAGGCGAAGTTCGTCGGCCTGGACAACTACCGGGGGCTGCTCACCGAGGACGGCCTCGACCGCACCCTCTTCGCGGCCTCGCTGCGCAACAACGCCTACTACGTACTGCTGACCGTGCCGCTGCAGACCGGGCTCGCGCTCGTACTGGCGCTGATCGTCAACCAGCGGCTGCTGCGCGCGCGGGGCGCCCTGCGCACCACGTTCTTCTTCCCGTCCGTCACCAGCTCGATCGCGGTCTCCACCGTCTTTCTCTTCCTCTTCCAGGGCAGCGGGGCCGTCAACACGCTGCTGTCCTGGATCGGGATGAAGGGACCGAACTGGTTCGCCGATTCGCGCGGGGTGCTCTCGCTGCTGCTCGGCGGCCTGGGGATCGTCGACCCCGACCACCCCACGGGTGCGCTGGCCGACCACTCCTTCATGGGTCTTTCCTGGTACGAGTGGCTGTCCGGGCCGTCCGTCGCGATGTGCACGATCATCCTGCTCGCCGTGTGGACGACCTCGGGCACCTTCATGCTGATCTTCCTCGCGGCGCTCCAGGACATCCCGCGTGAGCTGGAGGAGGCGGCCGCCATCGAGGGCGTGAACCGCCGCCAGATGCTGCGGTACGTCACGCTGCCCGCGCTGCGGCCGGTGTTCTTCCTCGTCCTCACCCTGGGCACGATCTCCACCTGGCAGGTCTTCGACCAGGTGTATGTGATGGGCCAGGGCGCCCCGGGCAACACCACGCTGACGCCGGCCTTCCTGTCGTACTCGTCGGCCTTCGACGGCTCCGACTTCGGGCAGGGCGCGGCCATCGCCTTCATCCTGCTCGCGCTGATCCTGTGCATCACCGCGCTGCAGCGCTGGGCGCTGCGGGAGCGTGGCCCGCGCGCTGGGAGGAACCGATGAACGCCGAAGCCAGGGTCAAGACGGAGGCCAACGCCAAGGCCAGGGTCAAGGCCAACGCCAAGGCCGCCGCCCGGGCGCAGGGGCGCCCGGTGCTCGGCCGGTTCCCGCTGCCGCTGCGGGTGCTGGGGTACGGGCTGGTGGTGGGGCTCGGGCTGCTGTATCTGCTGCCGTTCGCGCTCCAGTTGATCACCGGGTTCAAGACGGACCCGGACGCGGCGGCGCACCCCCTCGGGCTGGTGCCCACCACCCCGACGACCGCCGCCTACCAGCGGCTGTTCGGGCTGAGCCAGGCCGGGGACGGGGTGCCGTTCCTGCGCTGGCTGGGCAACTCGGCGTTTATCGCGGTCGTGGTCACGGCCGGGCG
This sequence comes from Streptomyces sp. NPDC000941, assembly GCF_053599555.1. Taxonomy (NCBI): domain Bacteria; kingdom Bacillati; phylum Actinomycetota; class Actinomycetes; order Kitasatosporales; family Streptomycetaceae; genus Streptomyces; species Streptomyces sp. NPDC000941. Next base: position 24,223 of record NZ_JBSFMM010000054.1, on the reverse strand, counting down.
GGTGCTGTTCGACTCGATGGCGGGGTACGCGCTGGCGCGGCTGCGCTTCCGGGGCCGCTCGCTGCTGTTCGGCTTCGTCATCGCGGTGATGGCGGTGCCCGGGGTGGCGCTGCTGATCCCCAAGTTCCTGGTGCTGAACACCTTCGGGCTGTTCGACACCTACACCGGCATGATCGTTCCGCTGCTGGTGGACGCGGCGGGCATCTTCATCATGAAGCAGTTCTTCGAGTCGATCCCCCGGGAGGTCGAGGAGGCCGCGCGGGTGGACGGCGCCGGGGTGTTCCGGACCTTCTGGTCGGTGGTGCTGCCGATGGCCCGGCCCTCGCTGCTCACCCTGACGATCCTGTCCTTCCAGAGCTCGTGGAACGAGTTCACGCACTTCCTGGTGTCCACCCAGTCCGGCGAGTACGAGACGCTGACGACCGGGCTCGCGCGGTTCATCTCGGGCGGCCTCGGCGGCGGTACGCAGTACCCGCTCAAGCTGGCGGCGGCCCTGCTGGCGACGGTGCCGGTGGCGGCGCTGTTCTTTTGCTTCCAGCGCTACTTCGTGCAGGGGGCGAACTCGGGGGCGGTCAAGGAGTAGCGGCCCGACGCACACCGTGCGGTGTGCGTCGGCCTGCCTAAAGTCCCCGTCGTCACCACGGTTTCTTGAGACGGGAGCACCATGCGCATCGGCATTCTGGGCACGGGCGGGATGGCCACCACACTCGGCGGCGCGTGGGTCCGCGCCGGGCACGACGTCCTCGTCGGCGGGCGCGACCACGTGGCGGCCGAGGCCACGGCGGGGCGCATCGGCGCCACCGGCCACGGCACGCTCGCCGACGCGGCGGCGTACGGCGAGGTCGTCCTAGCGGCGGTCCCGGCGGAGGCGGCGGCCGAGTTGGTCAAGGGGTTCGCGGACGTCCTCGACGGCCGTACGGTGATCGACTGCACGAACCCCCTCGTGCCGACCGACGACGGGCTGACGCTGTCCACCGGCGGCACGACCTCCATCGCCCGGCGGATGGCGGAGGCCGCGCCGGGCGCCCATGTGGTCAAGGCGTTCAACCTCTGCCACGACTCCATCTGGACCCTGCCGCATCCGACGTTCGAGGGCGCCCCACTGGCCGTCCCGTACTGCGGCGACGACCCGGGCGCCCTCGACCGGACCGCGGCGCTCATCACCTCAATGGGCTGCACACCCATCCCCTGCGGCGGGCTGGCCCGCGCGGTGTACGTGGAGGCCACGGCGGCCCTCGCCATCGGAATGTGGATGAACGGCGCGGAACCCCGGTTCGCGTTCCCGGTACCCATGGCGGCGCCTAACTCAGGCCCAGTGACCTGACCAAGTCGAGCATTTCGGCGCGGTGCAGGGCGGCCGGGTTGCCCGCGACAGGGTGGATGTGGCCGTCGATCTCCAGGGCCACCAGGCCATGCATCCTGCCCCAGACACGCAGCGCGAGCGCTGCCGCGGCGGGTGGCACGTCCGGGAGATCTTCCTGGATCTTCGCGACGTAGTCCGGGTGAAGGTCGGACCAGGAGGTGTCCTCAGGCTGCTGGTGCCGAGCCTGGGGCCATGCGGCGGCCACAAGGCGGGTGAGCTCGCGGCACACGCGACGTGCCGTCTGGTCCACCGGTCCGCCCTCAGGGGGCTGGTAGCCGGGGACGGGGTGGCCGTAGAAGAGCCGGAAGCTCTCCGGATGAGCCAGCGCCCACTCCCTCAGGGCCCGGCCCCATGCCAGCAGCCTGCCACCGGGGTCGGTGTCGGGCACGGCATTGCTGGCCGTTTCCAGCGCCTCCGCGAGCGAGGCGGCGATTCCGCTGATCAATGCCGTGATCAGGTCGTCCCTGGTGGGGAAGTAACTGTAGATCGCGCGAGCGGTCATCCCCATCTCGCGGGCGATGCCGCGCAGCGAGATCGCTCCGGGCCCTCCTTCCGCCATCTGCCGCAGTGCGATGGCCTTGATCTCCCGGGTCGTCTCGGTCCGCAGCCGCTCCCGGCGGCTCATCACGCCCGGAACGGGTTCGCCCTTGTCGATGCTCACTTGGGGAGGTTACAGGGTTGCGATAGTCTCCGCCGAGTCATTAGTACACGCCGTGTCCAAAGAGACGGGGAGTCTCATGCCCGCTTACGTCATCGTCAACGCCGATGTGCTCGACGAGGAGGCCGGCTTGGCCTACGCACCCGTGGCCCAGCAGTCCATCCTCAGCCACGGTGGCCGCTACCTGGTCGCGGGACCCACGCCCCAGGCTGTCGAAGGCACCTGGGGCTCTTCCCGGTTCGTGGTCATCGAGTTCCCCGACATGGCCCGAGTCCACGAGTGGTACGACTCCCCGGAGTACCGGCGGGCCCGGGAGATACGAGCGGACAAGGTCCGGGTGGCCATGCTGTTCGCCGAGGGCACGCCGCCCGAGGGCTTCTCTCTCCGGGCCTAGCCGGGCCGCCGATGCGGTGACGGTGGCCCCAGGCCCCACCCGGTGCGCGGTGGGGGCTCGGCGTTGCGGTGGTGCCACCGGGCTCCCCTACCCCACCCTTCGTAAAAACGCTTGATCTGGAGCAAGCGCTTTTACGAAGGGTGGGGTGTCCGGAGGGTCCGCCGGCTCAGTCGGCGGCGAGCCGGTCGAACTCACCTGTCTTGACAGTGCGTATGAAGGCGCGGAATGCGGCGGGGCTGGCCACGAGTGTGGCGTTAGGCCCATCGCTCTCCCGTATTTTGGGCCTACCGCCGCTGTCGAGGGCTACGTGGACGCAGTTCGCCGTGTTGCCGCTGTACGACGACTTCCGCCAGGTGTCTGTGGACATACGTGCTCCTTAGTTCAGATGTCCCGCGAGATGCGGTGAATCATGTCGCGTGACTTTGCGGGCTCAAGGGCGCAGGCTTCCATCCTGACCAGTACGTTCCGGTACCTGGCGAGTTGCGGCTGGGTGTCCAGGAACTCAGACCCATGGTCCGAATCGAGCTGGACAGTGTCGAGCCGCAGGACTTCTCCGCCGTAGTAGACGATGCCCTGCCCGGACATGGGGAAGATCCCCACGCCGAACGGGACCACCTTCAGCGTGACGTTCGCCAGCTCGCTCATCTTGATCAGGTACTCGAGCTGGGCGCGGGCTACCTCCGGCCCGCCGAAGCCCATGCGCAGAGCGGCCTCATGGACGATCGCTGTCAGCGGGGTCGGCCGGTCTCCGTACAGCACCGCCTGGCGTTTGACGCGGAACGAGACGTGGTGCTCCACCTCGTGCAGCGCCAGCGCGGGATCCCCAGACCTGATAAGTCCTTCCCCGCGCTGCGTGCGGCACTCGCGCAGGTCGCACCCTCCCGCCTGGCGGAGATGATGTCGGAGCGGGACACCGTCTTCACGATGGCCACCCAGTCCAACAGCTTCGGGCCGATCGCCATGTTCCAGCTCAAGTGGGCCACTGTGATCGAGGTCGAGCGGTTTCCCGATGCAGCGCGGCGTCTGCACGCTGCCGAGCGCGCCGCCCAGACGCTCAATAAAGAGGACCCGGAGTGGCAGGCGGCCATGGATGAGATCAGGGAGATCATGCAGGCTGCGCGCGCAGGATCGCACTGACTGGGTCGCTCGTTCGCGCGTCCGCGTAGGGTGAGCCCGGACATGTGAGCGGGGAGCGGGGCAGCCGTGCGGATAGAGCGACACCAGATAGGCGAGGCCGCGGTTTCGGCGGCTCTTGAGGACTTCGCCAACCGGATCGGTTCGATGGTCCATTCCATGTCGAGGGCCGGCCGGATCTCCACCTACGAGTGGGAGCTGATCGCGGAGGAATTCCTCGACTACCTGGGCGCTCTGTCCGTCGGGACCCCCGACCTCGACACCCCGGAGGCCAAGGCCGTCCTCGACAACGCCGCCGAGGCCGCCGCCGGTGCCGTGGCGTATGCCGCGTACTACCCGACCAACCACTTCCAGGTCTTCCTCGACTATGTGAACTTCGGGATGACCTACGACCCCGGTTCCGAGGGCGATCCGGAAGCCATCTCCGCGCACCGCTGGCTCGACGCGTTCTGCCTGGCGGTCCTCGCCGACAGGGCCTCATGGCACGGCGAGGCGTTCCACTTCGCCCGTGAGCCGTTCGAGAAGGACGGGGCCGGGCGGCCCGCCGTCGAGCTCATCAAGGGCTTCATGGCGTATGTCATCGGGGATACGGGAGACGACGCCGAATACCCGCCGACCAAGGAACAGAAGCTCGCCGCGCTGGATGCCGCGCTGGCCCGGATACGGGACCTCGACGCCGCGCCCGGCGAGGGCGGCCTGCTCGACCAGCCGCAGTCCATCGGGCTGGCCGCGCTGCGCGCCCTGACCACCGGCGACCGGGACGCCTTCCGCACCGCGCTGGCCAAGCTGCTGCTTCCGCACAGCGCCATCCCCGGCCCCGGCGCCAGGCCCCGTACCCTGCTGCCGCTCCTGCCGCTGGCCCTGGCCGCGCTCGCCTACCGCCGCGAGGGCTGGCAGCCGCCCATCGACACCGGGTATCTCCCGCGGGCGCTGGTGACCGGGTTCGAGACGGCGGGGCCACGGGTCCAGGCGTACGGCCGCGTACGGCGGCCGGACGCGGTCGCCGCGCTGGCCGCCGGGCCGGTGGCGGTCGAACGGCCCGAAGCCCCGCAGGAGATGCACCCGGAGAGCGAGGCCCTGTTCGAGCAGTACACCAGGGAGGCCCTGACGTCGGAGGACGGAAAGCCGCTCTCCGCCTGGAACCTGTCGGATGCCGTGCGCTACCAGGACCTCCTGTTCAAGGCCCGTGCCTCGCTCACCGCCGACGTCACGGACCAGCAGCTGGAAAACCTGCGCCTCGCCGCGGAGCTGGGCGCGGCCCTGTTCCGCGCCACGCTCGCCGAGCCCGGTACGGACGTCGAGGTGACGATCGGCGGCAGCACGCTCAGCTACCCCGCCTACCACGGGGATCAGGCCGGGCCCGGCGCCTGGCACACCGCCATGAACTTCGCCCTGATCGGCGGGCGGCGCGAGGACATCGCCGCGCTCGTCCTCAGCGGCTCCGCCCGTCTGGAGGGCGACGGCTCCGCCTTCGCCTCGTACCGCCGGGCGCTCCACGACTACTTCCGGGGCGTGGACCCCGAACCCGCCACGGACCGTGCGCTTGAGGACTGCGAGAAGGCCAGGACCTGGGGCTTCTTCCCGCCGCCCGGCGTTCTCTTCTCCCAGCTCGTCGAGGGCGACGAGGAGAGCTTCAACCTCGCCCTCATCGACGCCCTCGAAGCGCACCGCGACCACTACCGGGTCGCCGACCGTGCGGGCGACTCCGACGCCGCCGTCGACCTCGACATCCTGGCCCTGGTCTGCCACGCCCGCCGCCGGGGCTGGAACATCCGGGTCGTCTCGCCGTACCTGCCACCGCGACTGCTGATCAGGTGAAGTCGGTGGCGTGGTCGGACACCCAGGCGCGGTAGGTGCGGGCCGGTGCGCCCGTGACCGCCTCGATCGTCGAGGTGACGGCCGGGGGAGGGGCGTCGAGCATCGCGGCGTAGCCGTCGAGGAGCGGGTCCACGAAGGAGTCGGGGAAGGCGTCATCGGCCAGCAGCCGCTGACGTGCTTCTGCCCGGGACAGCTCCTGCCACCGGAGGGGGCGGCCCAGCACCTCGCCGATGGTGCGCACCTGCTCGGCCTGGGTGAGGACTTCGGGTCCGGTGAGGGCGTAGGCGGTGCGGCCGTGGCCGTCCTCGGTGAGGGCCCGCACCGCCACGGCGGCGATGTCGGCCTCGTGGAGGAGGGCCATGGGCACGGCCCCGTACGCGCCGCGCACGACGTCCCCGGCGCGGATCTGGCCGGCCCACCACAGGGTGTTCACGGCGAAGGTGCTCGGGCGTAGGTGGGTCCAGACGAGCCCGGACCGCTCGATGAGCTGTTCCACGCGCCCATGGGACCGGCCCACGGGGTGCACCTGCTGCTCCGGCGCCACGCCCGACTGGACGGCGCCCGACGACAGGAACACCACCCGGCCGGTATGCCACTTGAGTGCGTCCACGACGGCGGGGGCCGGATCGGCGCCGTGGAAGGGCCACATCAGGAACACCGCGTCCACCCCCTTCAACGCCGCCTCCAGCGCGGCCGGGTCGGCCAGGTCGCCCTGGCGTACGTCGACCCCGCCGGGCAGGGCGGCGGCGTGGGGATCGCGGGTCAGCGCCCGTACGCCGCCGGTGTGTCCGGCCAGGAGCTGGGACACCACCTGCCGCCCCACATTCCCGCTCGCCCCGGTGACGAGGATCGTCCTCTCGGCAGTCATTCGCGCTCTCCTTGCCTGTACGTCCGTTCCGAGGGCTTCACGATCGGTGAGCCAGGGGAGCGGTGCCACTCAGCAGGCGGTAGCTGCCGGAAACCGTCATGGGTAAGCACAGATTGACGAATGCCGTCACTGCTCTCGTTCGGCGGGGTCCTTGCAAGCGCGATTGCAGAAGGGTAGACGGACCTATGTGGCCGGCGATGTACTGTCTGCCGTGACGCGTGTACAGCAGCAGGCGGTGTCGCCGCACGAAGACTTCTATCGCACCTACTCGGCGGCACAGGTGGATGCCATCGTCGATTCCCTCAACCATCGTGCCGAGTTCCCGTACGAACTGACCTATCTCGGCGACGGGAGCGAGATGTGGCGCGCGGGCGAAGTACCGTCCAACCCCGAACTCGCGCCTATGTTCAGCGACTTCGACACGATCTTGACTTCCCGCGCCGAGCAGCTGCTCGCCCTTGCGCCGTCATCGTCGCCGGTGCAGATCGTCGATCTCGGGCCGGGAACGACGCGTCCCGTGCGCGGGCTGATCCGCCACCTGCTGGACAGGTCCCGCCTGACCGGCTATCGCGCGATCGACATCAGCGCAGAGATTCTTGAGCTGGCCAGGGAGAACCTCCGAGTTGACTTCCCCGCTCAGGTGGAGCGCTTCGCGCTGCGCCGCGGCGACTTCACCGGCCCCGATCTCGCCCGCGTCCTCACCGCTGAGCGCACTCCCGGCCACGATGGTGCCGATCCGGTCCGTTTCGTCATCCTGGCCGGCGCGACGTTGTACAACTTCGGCGAGCCGACCCAGGTCCTGCGCCACGTTTGCCACGTCATGAGCGAGCATGACGTGCTGCTGCTGACGCTGCGCATCGACACCGGCGTCGACAGGCCGCCGTTCATGGATCAGGTCAGCGTCGGCGGCCCGTACAAGCCCCAGCAACTGGCCGGACTGGACCTGCTCGCTGTCGACCGCTCCTGGTACGTCACCGAAACCGGGTTCGACCCCGTTCGCAGCGAAGTCTTCGTCCGGGCGCGGTTCCTCGAGCCGGTCACCGTGACCTTCGACGTCGGAGATGACCAGAAGACGGTGTCGTTCGAGCCGGGCGACACAGTGCTCGTCTGGCGCTACCTCTACCACGACAGCGCGGCGGTGGTCGACCAGCTCACCCGCTGCGGGCTCCAGGTGCGCCTGTTCGAACACGGCCAGGACAGACAGGTGGTCCTCGTCGCCGCGACGAGGGCGCAGTGAACGCCGAGGCACGCGCCCGAACGTCTGACGGAACGAGATCTTCTCCTGAAGATCAGAGTTGGCTACGCTCGGCGGGATCGCTTTTGCGACACCGGCCTGTGACACCGGCCGATGACAGAAGGGTTGGCAGATGACTCTCAACTTCCCCACCGCAGCCGAACTCCGCGACGAGCAGCACCTCAAGGACCCCGGCGCGACCCAGATGACGGACAAGGACTCCCACTGGTGCGTCAAGCTGAAGGACAACAACGGCCTCGAGCCTGCCGACGTCCACGGCGCGTGACGGTCCCGATTGAGCCGTCCATTGAGCCGCCCCACCGCTGTTGACCACACCGACAGCGGCATGGCGGACGACCTGTCGGGCGGGGACGGAGTGCTCGCACCCCCCGTTCCCGTCCCCGACGACACCCGCAAAGCCTGTGTGTCCGGCACCCATCGTGTCCTGCCCCCCACGGAAACGCTGCGCCGGATCCAGCCGCTCTTCCCTATCGTCGGTATCACCCGGCTCGCCGACATCACCTGGCTCGACGAGATCGGCATACCGGTCCACCAGGCCGTCCGCCCGAACTCCCGGACAGTGTCGGTAAGCCAGGGCAAAGGCCTCACTCACGACCTCGCCAAGGTCTCCGCTGCCATGGAATCGATCGAGTCCTGGCACGCTGAGCGCCTGGATCCCGGCGAGACGACCGCGACCGTTGCCGACATGGAACGCGCGTGCGGCTACCGCGTCCACGAACTGGCCCTGGAACCCCGCCACCATCTCCGGCCGGGCCTGGAGCTCGAATGGACCAGAGCAAGCCGCCTGGAGGACGGTACGGACACCTTCCTGCCGACCGACCTGCTGCGCCTTGACGGTCGTGTGCGCGACACCTGGATGCCACCCCTGTTCGCCCAGAACAGCGATGGACTGGCCAGCGGCAACACCTTCGCCGAAGCGGCACTCCACGGCATCTACGAGGTCATCGAACGCGACAGTCTGGCCCGCGCCGAGACGGACCCGTCACCGGCCCTGGACCTGGCCACCGTGGACGGCCCAGCCCGGGAGCTGCTGGACCTTATGGACGCGGCCGCGGTCGAGGTCCGAGTTGAAGTACTCCCATCGCCCACCGGGGTCGCCTGCTTCCTGGCCACCATCCAGAGCGAAGCGTTCCCGGTGCTCTTCGCCGGCGCCGGTGCCCACCTCGACCGTGACGTCGCCCTGTGCCGCGCCCTGACCGAAGCCGCGCAGTCGCGCGCCACCCAGATCGCCGGAGACCGGGACGACCTCACCACGGGCGCCTACCGGCGCGCCGTCTCGAGCCGGTCCGCGCGTCCCGCACCCCTCGCGAAAGCCGACCGGGTCACCTACGACGAGATCGCCTCCGTCCGCAATGAGACGCTCGCGGACGACTTGCGCACCACTGTCACCAGCGTCCTCTCCCTGACCGGGCGATCTCCGCTGATTGCCGACCACACCAGGCCCCACCTGGGCATCCCCGTCGTACGAGTGGTCTGCCCCGGCCTTCGCCGCGAACAGGCCTTCATGTAATGGCCCGATACCTCTTCGTCGGCCCCAGCCTGCCGGACGCCGCCGACCTGCTCGCGGCGGACGACATCACCGTCCTCCCGCCAATAGCGGCAGGAGACCTGCTGAAACTCGCACCCCAGCAGGGAGACCTCGTCGGCATCATCGACGGTTACTTCCGTCAGACCCGCGCCGTCCGGCACAAAGAGATCCTCGCCCTCCTCCAGACCGGCGTGACAGTCCTCGGCGCTGCTGGTATGGGCGCCCTTCGCGCAGCCGAACTCGACACCTTCGGCATGCACGGCGTGGGACGCGTTTACCGCGACTACCAGGAAGGCCGACTGACGGCCGACGACGAGGTGGCTCTCCTGCACGGGCCGGCGGACGAACGCTACAGGCCGGTCTCCGAAGCCCTCGTCAACATCCGAGCGACCCTGCGCCTGTGCATACAGGAAGGGATCCTCGACGAGCCCACCGCCGGTCACCTCGTTGCCGCGCTGGCTCGGCGCCCGTACCACATGCGCTCCTACCCGGAACTCATCCAGCTCGCCCGCGAGACCGCCACACCAGCTGCAAGTGTCAAAGCGCTACGGCATCTCTGCGCCAACCGGGCCGTCAACGTTCAGCGCGACGACGCATTGCAACTGGTCCACAAACTACGCACGCTCGAGGAAAGCCGCGCGAACGGCACCACGCCCCACTCGCCCAACTTCACCATCGCACCCACCATCTACTTGCACCGCTGGCAGCTGGGAGCACGCAGCGTCGAAACCGAGGACGGCCGGACCGCCGAGATGAGCGTTCTGCGGATGTGCCAGCTCTTCGCCCGCGACTACCCGGACTTCTACCGGGACCTGGTCTTCGACCATCTGGTCCAGGAGTGTGCCTCCAGCTGCCGGACCCAGCACACGGAGGCGACCCTCGACAGAGCGCTGGAGCACGCACGGCATCGCAACGTCATCCCGGACCCCCGATCGAACAAGCCCGAAGACCTGAGCTTCCTCGACCTGTGGCTGACACCGGCAGAGCGAACCTCACGCCCACTGAAGCACCAGCTCGGGACCTTCCTGGTGCGCAGCTTCCAGCTGACGCCCGGAGCTCCCGCGGACGGCCTGGCGCTGGACGCGCTTCGCCGACGGCCGATCGTCCCGACCGCAGCGAAGCTCGTCAATGCCGCGAAGACGGTGAACGAGCAGGCACAGCGGACTCAGTCCACCTTCGACATCCACACGTTGTCGGCCGACCGGATCCTGACCCACATCGGCGAACGATGGGGCGTCGAACCCGGAACCCTGGAACTGCACGCGCTGGACCGGGGGATGGGCTCCCGCGACGTCCTGGTCGCTGCGGCCCGACCGTACTATCTCCTGGCCAGGTACAACCCGGACCTGGTGGACCTGGCGTTCGGCTGTGCCGGAGACTAGCGGCGGGCCGCGGCGGCAGCTGTGCCCGTACGGATCGACGAACGGGTTCAGTGGCACTGCCAGGTGAAGCGGGCCTGGTCGAAGCGGCCGGCGGCGAGGTCTTCGGGGTCGATCAGCCAGTAGAGGGCGCCCCCGTCGCCCCACAACATGTCGGCGTCGTCGTCGGAGGCGATCTGGAGCAGCAGCCGCCACCGTGCCGCCTCGGCGAGGATGTCGTCGTAGTGGGGGTTGTCGGGATCGAATTCGTTCAGGTTCCAGTCGTCGGGGAAGTCGGCGACCTCGTACTCGACCTCGCCCTGGATGTTGTCGGGTTCGCCGCCCACCCGGTGGTGGACGCGGCGCAGATTCCATACGGCGTCCTGGAAGTCGACGTACACCGGATCGGCGGACACCGTCTCGTAGTCGAGGCCGAGCGGTATGTGGATCTCGGCGTCGCGGAGTTGGGGCAGGTCCACGGTCGGGTCGGTGCGCAGCGGCACGCGGCGGTACGGCTTGAGCGGGGCCGGTGCCGGGCGCGGCAGAACGGGCGTGCCGGCGGGGACGTACAGGATGCGGGACCCCGGACGGGACTCGGGGTTCGAGGGACTCACCCACGACGCGTATTCGTCGGCCTGTCCGTCGAAGTAGAAGAACAGCAGGGTGCCGTCGGCCGGCAGGGCCAGTCCGGTGGCGACGGCCGACAGCCGGTCACAGTCGAGCGAGGCGACGAACGACAGGGGGCCGTGCCCCTCCCACACCGGCCACTCGACGGCCTCGGGAAACAGCGGCTCACCGCCGAGCACGCCGACGTGTTCGTCTCCGGGGCGGGCGGCCGAGAGGACCTGACCTCTCGGCTCCAGCAGGGAGCAGAACCGGTCCGCGAGACCGGAGGGAAGCCGTTCGTGCGCCAACTCGCTGAGGAGGGGAAGACTGAGCATGGGCCGATGATGGCAGGGGCCACTGTCACCCCCGGTCCTGATCTCCCTCCGCCCACGCCGCCAGCTCCGCGCGGATGCGGCGGTCCATGGCCATCGACAGCTCGGCGTCCACGACACCCTTGGCCATCGGCCGCAGTTCCTCCAGCGTCGCGCCGATCCGGGAGGCGGGCTCGGCCAGGACCGTGGTGCGCAGGAGGGCGGCGAAGACCTCGGCGATCGCGTCCAGATGGTGGCGTACATCGCGGGCCGCCCCCAGCACGGCGGCGAGCGGGAGGCCACGGTCGACCAGATCGCGGGATACGTCCAGCAGGCGTCGGCTGACATGCACCAACTGGTCGCCGTCGACCGCGAGATAGCCGAGGTCGAGGGAGGCCGCGAGGTTTTCCGGCGTCGCCTGCCCCTGGAAGTAGTCGGCCAGCGCCTCCGGGGTGAGCCGGACCGGGGTCTCCTGCGACCAGGCGGGGACGGGGATGGGGATGGGGGTGGAGCGCAGACCGAGGAGATCGGCGACGTCGCGGGCGCCGCTGTCGAAGGCGGCGAGGAGTTCGGCGATGCCACCGAGGGTGTGGCCGCGCTCCAGCAGGGCGGCGATCGTATGGAGCCGGGTCAGGTGGTGGTCGTTGTACCAGGCGACGCGGCCCTCGCGGCGCGGCGGCGGGATGAGCTTGCGCTCCCGGTAGAAGCGCAGGGTGCGCACGGTGATCCCGGCCTCTTCGGCCAGCTCCGCTATGCGGTATTCACGGTATTCGCCAGATTTCTCCGCACCGCCCAAGTCAGGGCCGTCCGCGCCCTCGCGTTCTTCGCTCGTCGCCACGTCAGCAGCCTATGCCCGCACCACAGAGCGGTGAACCGCCGGTAACTTCCCTCCACCCGGCCCCTACCGCTCGGTAGCACCCTGTCCTACGCTCAAACCGTGCCAGTAATTGCTGGCAACGTTCCGAGTGTTGCGGGAGGCGGCCGTATGACTGGCGCTGAGGTGACGCGAGAGCGCGTACGGGTGGCGGTGATCGGAGCCGGATTCGGCGGGCTGGGGGCGGCCGTACGGCTGCGCCGGGCGGGCATCACCGACTTCGTGGTCCTGGAGCGGGCCGGGGCGGTCGGGGGCACCTGGCGGGACAACACCTATCCGGGCTGCGCCTGTGATGTGCCGTCCCATCTGTACTCCTTCTCCTTCGCGCCCAACCCCGAGTGGCCGCGCAACTTCTCCGGGCAGCCTCATATCCGCGCGTATCTGGAGCGGGTCACCGATACGTTCGGGCTGCGGCCGCATCTGCGCTTCGACTCCGAGGTGCGGGCCATGCGCTGGGACTCGCGCGCGCTGCACTGGGAGATCGACACCGTGTCAGGCGCGCTGACCGCCGATGTCGTGGTCAGCGCCACCGGGCCGCTCTCCGACCCCAGGATCCCGGACATCCCGGGCCTGGCGGACTTCCCCGGCCGGGTCTTCCACTCCTCGCGCTGGGACCACGGCTACGATCTGCGCGGCAAGCGCGTCGCGGTGATCGGCACCGGTGCCTCGGCCATCCAGATCGTGCCCGCCATCCACCGGGAAGTGGACCGGCTCACCCTCTTCCAGCGCACCCCGGCCTGGGTGCTGCCGCGCATGGACCGCCGTATCTCCGCCGCCGAACACTGGCTGCACACCAAGGTTCCGGCGACCCGCGCGCTGCGGCGGGCGGTGCTGTGGGGGGTGCGGGAGCTGCAGACCGGCTCGTTCACCAAACGCCCCGATTCACTGCGGCTGGTGGAGCGGATGGCCGTCCGCCATATGCGGCGGGCCATCGAGGACCCGGCCCTGCGGGCCAGGCTGACGCCGGATTACCGCATCGGCTGCAAGCGCATCCTGCTGTCCGGCGACTACTACCCGGCGCTCGCCCAGCCGCATGTCGACGTCGTCGCGGCGGGGCTGAAGGAGGTGCGCGGCTCCACGCTCGTCGCCGCCGACGGTACGGAGGCGGAGGCGGACGCGATCATCTTCGGGACCGGCTTCCATGTGACCGATATGCCGATCGCGCGGCGGGTGACCGGGGCGTACGGGACGACGCTCGCGGAGGAGTGGCGGGACGGAATGGAGGCGCTGCGCGGCACCAGCGCGGCGGGTTTCCCCAACCTGCTGACGATCATCGGGCCGAACACCGGGCTCGGGACCAGCTCGATGATCCTCATCATCGAGGCGCAGCTGGCGTATCTCGTCGACTTCATGCGGCAGTTGGACGTGCTGGGCGGGAAGGTGGCGCTGGACGCCCGGCCGTCGGCGGTGCGGGCGTGGACAGAGCGGATGCAGGAGCGGCTGAGCCGTACGGTGTGGAACGTGGGCGGCTGCGACAGCTGGTACCTGCAAGGCGGGCGCAATACGACGGTGTGGCCGGGGACGACGGCGGAGTTCCGCAGGGTGACGCGGAGGGTGGACGTCACGGAGTACCGGGTGCTGCGGCCGGAGCGCGAAGCGCCGCCCGGGGCCGGGCGGGACGTTGCGGGTGTGGGCGCGGGGCGGGAGGCCCGGTGAGCCGCCGTCCGGCGCGGCAGGCCGCTGGTCCGTACGCGCCGCCCGTCGCCGTGAGCGAACTGACCGTCATCTCCTCCGACGGCACCCGCCTGCACGCCGAACTGCACGGGCCCGAAGGCGCCCCGGCCGTCGTGCTGGTGCACGGCTGGACCTGCTCGACCGCCTTCTGGGCGCCGATCGTCCGCGAACTGGCCACCGACCACCGGGTCGTCCTGTACGACCAGCGCGGCCACGGCCGCAGCCCGGCCGCGGACCCCGGCGGCTACAGCACACACACGCTCGCCGACGACCTGGCGGCGGTGCTCGACCAGACGCTCGCGCCCGGGGAGCGGGCCGTCGTCGTGGGCCACTCCATGGGCGGTATGACGCTGATGGCCGCCGCCGACCGGCCGCAGCTGCGCGAGCGCGCGACGGCCCTGCTGCTGTGCAACACCGGCGCCTCGCGGCTGCCCGCGCGGGGCCGCGTCATACCGCTGCGCGGTGAACGCCTGCGGACGCGGGTGCAGCGCGTGCTGCTGTGCTCGCGGGCGCCGCTCGGGCCGGTGACACCGGTCTCCAGACGGCTGCTCAAGTACGTGACGATGGGCCCGGCATCGGGGCCCGCCGTGGTGGAGGCGTGCGCGCGCATCGTGTACGCCTGCCCGCGGGTGGTACGGGCCGCGTGGGGGCGGGTCATGAGCGACCTCGATCTCGACGCGGAAGTCGGCCGGCTGGTCCTGCCCACCGCCGTGCTCGCCGGCACGGCCGACCGGCTGACCCCGCTGGACCACGCCCGAGCGCTGTCGGCTTCGCTGCCACGGTGTGTCGGCCTCACGGAGCTGGACGGGCTCGGGCATATGGCGCCCGTGGAGGATCCGGCGGCGGTGAGCGGGGTGATCCGCGGGCTGGTGGCGGAGTACGGGCAGGCGTATGGGCACGAGGGCACGGCGCAGGGCACGAGGCAGAGGGCGCGGGGCGCCACGGACGACGACACCGTCGAGGAGCCGACGACATGAGTGCGCGCAGGAGTCTGGAAGGCCGGGTCGCCGTCGTAACGGGCGGGGCGAGGGGCGTGGGGGAGTCGCTGGCCCGGAAGCTGTCCGCGCGGGGGGCCAAGGTGGCGTTGGTGGGGCTGGAGCCCGACGGGCTGCGGCGGGTGGCGGAGGGGCTGCATACCGAGTCCGCCCACTGGCACGCCGATGTCACCGACCAGGAGGCGATGACCCGCGTGGCCGGGGAGGTCGTCGAGCGCTTCGGCGGCGTGGACATCGTCGTCGCCAACGCCGGCGTGGCCCAGGCCGGTCCGTTCGCCGACACCGACGAGACGGCCTGGCGGCGGGTCATCGAGGTCAATCTGCTGGGCAGCGCCGCCACGGCCCGCGCGTTTCTGCCCGCGCTCATCGCGCGCCGCGGCTATCTGCTGCAGATCGCCTCGCTCGCCGCGCTCACGCCCGGGCCGATGATGTCCGCGTACTGCGCGTCCAAGTCCGGTGTCGAGGCGTTCGCGCACTGTCTGCGCGCCGAGGTGGGCCACCGCGGCGTACGGGTCGGCGTGGCCTACCTCAGCTTCACCGATACGGATATGGTGCGCGGCTTCGAGCGGGACGATGTGCTGTGGGAGTTCCGGCGGCGGCTGCCCTGGCCGGTGAACCGCACCTGTCCGCTCGGCCCGGCGGCCGACCGGCTGGTGGCGGGGATCGAGCGTCGGTCGGCGCATGTGTACGGGCAGTGGTGGCTGCGCGGTATGCAGCCCGTACGGGGGGTTCTGCCCGCGCTGATCGGCACCTTCGCGCAGCGCGATGTGCGCCGCTTCGAGCCCAGGCTCGCGGCGACGCGCGAGCGGCGGGCCGGGCTGGTGGGGGCCGGTGGCGAGGCGGACGACAGGGCGCGGGGGGATTGATTGACTTCTGGGTCGAAATGCGCAGTATGCCAGTACATGTCACGCTGATCGGGCCCATCCTCCGCCACCTCACGAGGAGCGACACGATGGCCAGCAAGGACCAGTTCAACGAGAAGGCCCGTCAGTCGAGGCGCAAGGCGCAGGACGACCAGGGCCAGAAGGCGCAGCCCGGCCGGCAGCCGCAGCAGCCGCAGCAGTCGCAGCAGCCGCGGCGCGAGCAGCCGCCGCGCGAGAGCCGTGAGCAGCGCCCGATGCGGGACCGGGAGGAAGGGATCGAGGACCAGGAGCCCAACGAGGAGAAGTGACCTCGGTGGGGCGCGCCCATGCGCGAGGGGCGCGCCCCACTTGCTCAGCAGTCCCACTCGCTCCGCTCAGCCGCTCCTCGGCGGCAGCTTCGGGCGCCGCAGGTCCGGTACGTCCGAGTAGTCGGGCGGTGTCGCCGCCGGATGGCGTTCCAGCAGGTCGAGCGCCGTACGCACCGCGACGCCCAGCTGCGGATGGCGGCCCTCCGCCCAGTCGAGCGGCGAGCGCAGCGCCTCGATGTCCGGCTCCACGCCGTAGTTCTCGACCCCCCACCGATACGCGTCGAACCACGCGGCGTTCATCGGCACCGTGATCGACGTACCGTCGCCGAGCCGGTGCCGGCCGGTCATGCCGACCACCCCGCCCCAGGTGCGCAGCCCCACCACCGGGCCGATGCCCTGGATCTTGAAGGCGGCAGTGATCATGTCGCCGTCGGAGGACGTCGCCTCGTCCGCGACCGCGACGATCGGGCCGCGCGGCGCGTTGCTGGTGTACGAGACGGGTTCGGCGTGGCGGGTCAGGTCCCAGCCCATGATGGTGCGGGTGAGCTTTTCGACGACGAGCTCGCTGATGTTGCCGCCCGCGTTGCCCCGTACGTCCACGATCAGCGCGGGCAGTGACATCTCGCTGCGCACATCGCGGTTGAACTGGGCCCAGCCGGAGCCGCCCATATCGGGGATGTGCAGATAGCCGCACCGCCCGTCGCTCAACTCGCGCACCACCGCGCGCCGCTTGGCCACCCAGTCCTGGTAGCGCAGCGGCCGGTCGTCGATGAGCGGCTTGACGGCGACGCGGCGCGGCGGACCCGCCGCGCTGTCGCCGTCGCTGTCGCCGTCGGTGGAGCTGTCCCCGGCCTTGCTGTCACCGGCCTCCCCGGCCTTCCCGGCCTCATCGGCGGGCTGGAAGGTGAGCTCGACCGTCGTCCCGCCCGCGGCGGTGAGCAGCGGGAAGGGGCCGGCCACCGGGTCCACGGGGCGGCCGTCGACATGCGTGAGCGTGGCGCCCTCGCGGATACCGGTGCCGGCCAGCGGTGAACGCGCCCGGGAGTCGGAGGACTCGCCGGGCAGGATGCGGGAGATGATCCAGCGCCCGTCCTTCGTACGCGCGAAGTTGGCGCCGAGCAGCCCGATGGGGCGCTGGTAGTGGGCCGGGCCCTCGTTGCGGCGGGCCGACATGACGTACGCATGCGAGGTGCCGAGCTCGCCCTGCACCTCGCGCAGCAGATCGGCGAACTCGTCGGGTGACGCGACCCGTTCGACCAGCGGACGGTACTGCTCGAGCGCCCCGTCCCAGTCGACGCCGCACATGCCCGGGTCCCAGTAGTAGGCGCGGGTGATCCGCCCCGCCTCGTCGTAGGCCTGCCGCCACTCGGCGGCCGGGTCGACGGTGTGCTGGATGCGCCGCATATCGATATGGACGGTGGCGTCGCTGTCGCCGGTCTCGGTGGCGGGCACCGCCCGCAGATCGCCCTCGTCGTTGATCACCAGCCGGGTGCCGTCGCCGCTGACCCCGAACCAGTCCAGGTCGTCGGTGAGTTCGGTGCGCTTGGCCTTGACCAGGTCGAAGTGTTCGAGGGTGGGGCGCGAGGAGGTCTCGTCCGGATTGGCGAAGGTCTCGCCGAGCGCGCCGGAGATCGGCCAGCGCAGCCACACCAGCCCGCCGCCGCTGACCGGGTACAGCGTCGAGTACTTCGAGGCGGCCACCGGGAAGGCGGTGACCCGGCTCGGCAGGCCCTCCACCTCGATGGTGACCGTGCCCTCGGCGGCCTCGCCGTCACCGTCTCCGCTGCCGCCCGTGTACGCGCTGTCCAGATCGAGGCCGCCCGCTGCCGGGCGGCCCTCGGGGGAGAGCGCGAAGGGGGATGGGGTCGCGGATGACAGCGGTACGAGGTAGGGGCGGCAGCCGAGCGGGAAGGACAGGTCGCCGGTGTGCACGTCGTAGACCGGGTCGAAGCCGCGCCAGGACAGAAACGCCAGATAGCGGCCGTCGCGGGTGAAGACCGGCTCCTCGTCCTCGAACCGGCCGCTGGTCACGTCCACGACCGTACGGTCCGCGAGGCGCGCGATCTTTATCTGGCGCAGCGAGCGGCCGATACCGGGGTGCGACCACGCCAGCCAGCCGGAGTCGGGGGAGAACGCGAGATCGCGCACCGGCCCGTTCGTCGACCGGATCAACTCGCTGACCTCGTCGACGTCCGGTATTTCGGCCGAGGTTGAGGGGTCGGGTGCGGGGTCGGTGTCTGGGGTGGGGTCGGTCGCGGTGTCCGGCGCCGCGTCCGGGGAGGTGTCTGCGGCTGCGTCCGGTGAGTTGCCCTCCGCCTCGGCCGCGCTGCCCGGTGAGTTGCCCTCCGCCTCGGGCGCGCCGTCCGGTGAGTTGCCCTCCGCCTCGGGCGCGCCGTCCGCCGATGTGTCTTCCGCCGCGTCCGCCGACGTGTCCTCCTCCGACACGTCCTCCGCCGCGTCCTCCTCCACCGACGTGTCCACCAGCAGCAGCCGCCCGTCGTGCGCCGCCACCGCCAGCCGCTTGCCGTCCGGCGACGCGACCATCTCGTGCACCCGCCCGAGCCGGCCCACCGCCAGCCGCCGCCGCTCCCGCGGACCGCTCGCGCGCGGCAGGTACGCGATCTCGATCGCGTCCTCGCCCTCGGCGTCCGTCACATACGCCACGCGCCCGGTGTCGCCCAGCATCTCCGGCAGCCGGACCCGTACGCCCGGGGTGTCGACGAGGGTGCGGGCGGGGCCGTCGCGGTGGGTCAGCCAGTACAGGCTGCCCCGTACGCACACCGCGCTCGCCCGGCCCGTGGTGTCCACGGACAGCGAGTTGACGTGCGAGGAGGCGGGGACCTGGTACGGGCGGCGCCCGGTGCGCGCCCCGCCGAGCCGTACGTCAAGACGGCGCGGCTCGGCGCGCGGGCTCAGGTCGTCGATCAGCCACAGGTCGCCGGCGCACTGGTAGACGATGCGCGAGCCGTCGGTCGAGGCGTGGCGGGCGTAGAAGTCGGTGTGGTCGGTGTGGCGCCGCAGGTCGGAGCCGTCGGGCAGAACGGAGTAGAGATTGCCGATGCCCTCGTGGTCGGAGAGGAACGCGATCCGGCCCGCGACGAACATCGCCGAGGCCAGGTGTCCGTTCAACTCCGGTACCAGGCGCGTGCCGTGCAGCCAAAGCCGCCCCGTCGCGCCGCCGCGGTAGCGCTTCCAGGAGGCGGGCTCGTGCGGGGGCGTGCCGGTCAGCAGGAGGGTGCGGCGCTCGCCGTCGGCCTCGGTGACCGCGATATCGGAGACCGGGCCCCAGGGCAGCCGCCCGCCGGGGCTGCCGTCGGTGGGCAGGCTGTAGGCCCAGGAGAAGTGGGAGAGCGGCTGATCGTGGGAGGAGACGGCCAGGATGTGCGAGGTGCCGTCCTGGTCGGGCGGCGTCCAGCCGCACACGCGGGCGTCGACGCCGCCCCAGTACGTCAGGCGCCGCGCCGCGCCGCCGTCGACCGGGACGAGATGGATCTCCGGGTCGAGGCTGCGCCAGGTCGTGAACGCGATCTGCGAGCCGTCGGGGGAGAAGCGGGGATGGCCGACGCGGGTGCGGTCGACCGTCAGCCGCCAGGCCCGCCCGGGTGGCTCCCCCAGCCCGGCCAGCGGCGCCACCCAGAGGTCGTCCTCGGCGGCGAAGCAGAGCAAGTCGTCGTGCAGGTGCGGAAACCGGAGATACGCGCCGTCGCCTTGGCCCGACGCGTTCGACAAAGCATCCTTCACCTGACCATCCTTCCGGGGCGGCCCCTTCAGGGCAACTCGGTCTTGTGACGCATCCCACGAGCGAAACGGGCTCGTTTCGTACAGTGCCACTCAGAACTGCGCTTACGCTATTGGTGTACGAAACCGTTTCGTTCGTGACGCTCCCATGTTCGGGAAGGAGGGCACGATGCAGGCACTCGACCGACGCCGCAGCAGGCTGTCCCCCGAGCGGGAGAGCGAGCTGTACGAAGCCGTCATGGGCCTCCTCACCGAGGTCGGCTACGACGCGCTCACCATGGACGCCGTCGCGGCCCGTACCCACTCCAGCAAGGCCACGCTCTACCGGCAGTGGAAGAGCAAGCCGCAGCTGGTGGCCACCGCGCTGCGGCACACCAAGCCCGTCTCGCTCGAAGACATCGACACCGGCTCGCTGCGCGGCGATCTGCGCGAGATGGTGCGATGCGGGGACCAGGCCCGGGAGCGGGACGCGGCCCTGATGCGAGGGCTGGCCCTGGCCGCCCACCAGAACCCGGATCTGCTCGAGGCGCTGCGCGAACTCTTGGTCAAGCACGAGCTCGCCGCCTTCGAGGCGGTGCTCGGGCGGGCCGTCGACCGCGGTGAGGTCGCCCCGGGCCGCCCCGCCCTCCAGTACACCGTGCACATGCTGGTCGGCGCCTTCACCACCCGGGCCCTCGTCGAGGCCCAGGAGCCCGACACCGCCTATCTCTTCGACTACATCGATGCCGTCGTCCTCCCCGCCCTCGGCGTCCGGTCCCCGGCCTCCCCCTGAGGCGCCCCTCCCCACTCTCCCCGCACCACGGCCCCACCACACAACCCCATAGAGCTCCAGCCGGCGCGCCGCTCTCGTCGCCGTCTGGATCCCCACCCCTGCCAGTAACGCCTACTCGACGGGAGCACCTCTCCTCGTGGCCACGTTCCTCTATAAACTCGGCCGATTCGCCTTCAGGCGACGTCGGTTCGTCGCCCTGATATGGGTGGCGCTCCTCGCGGTCGCCGGTGTCGGGGCCGCCACCGCCTCACCACCCTCCAACGACACCTTCTCCATCCCTGGTACGGAGGCCCAGAAGGCCTTCGACGTGCTGGAACAGCGCTTCCCTGGCGGTAACGCGCAGGGTGCCACCGCGCGCGTGGTCTTCCGCGCACCGGCCGGCGAGAAGATGACCGACGCGGCCAACAAGGCCACGGTCCAAAAGACCGTCCGTGAGCTCCAGTCGGGCTCGGACGAGGTCGCCTCGGTCGCCGACCCGTACAAGGCGGGCGGGGTCAGCAAGGACAAGACCACGGCGTACGTTCTGACCTCCTACAAGGTCAGCGCCATGGAGCTGGAGGACAAGACGCGGGACGCGCTGAAGGAGGCGGGCCAGGACGCCCGCGCCTCGGGGCTGACGGTCGAGATCGGCGGTGACGCGCTGGAGCAGATGCCCGAGACCGGCGCCACCGAGGTCATCGGCATCGCGATCTCGGCGGTCGTCCTCCTGATCACCTTCGGCTCGCTGGTCGCCGCCGGACTGCCGCTGCTCACCGCGATCATCGGCGTCGGCATCGGTATCTCCGGGATCACGGCCCTCGCCACCACCCTGGGTCTTTCCAGTACGACCTCGACGCTGGCGATGATGATCGGCCTCGCGGTCGGCATCGACTACGCGCTGTTCATCGTCTCCCGTTACCGGGCGGAACTGGCCGAGGGGCAGGAGCGGGAGGAGGCCGCCGGGCGTGCGGTGGGCACCGCGGGATCCGCGGTGGTCTTCGCCGGGCTCACCGTCGTCATCGCCCTCGCCGGTCTCGCGGTCGTCAACATCCCGATGCTGTCCAAGATGGGCTTCGCCGCGGCGGGCACGGTGGTCATCGCCGTCCTCATCGCGATCAGCCTCATCCCGGCCCTGCTCGGCTTCGCGGGCAGCAAGGTGCTGCCCCGTAAGGTCCGCAAGGCCGCCAAGAAGGGCGCGGAGGGCGAGACCGCGGGCGAGGAGAAGCCCAACGCGGGTACCCGCTGGGCCCGTTTCGTGCTGCGCCGCCCGGTGATGGTGCTGGTGGTGGCCGTGCTCGGCCTGGGCGCCGCCGCGCTCCCCGCGGCCAGCCTGGAGCTCGGCCTGCCCGACGACGGCTCGCAGCCGACCGACACCACCAAGCGCAAGGCGTACGACCTGATGTCCGAGGGCTTCGGCCCGGGCTTCAACGGACCGCTGATGGTGGTCGTCGACGCCAAGGGCAGCGACGATCCCAAGGGCGCAGTGGAGCAGGCCCGTACGGCCATCCACGACGTCGACGGCGTCGCGAGTGTCAGCCCGGCCCGGTTCAACAAGGACAAGGACACCGCGACGCTGACGGTCATCTCCAAGTACAAGCCGAGCAGCGTCGACACCGAGAATGTGGTGCACCACATCCGGGACGAGGCCGGGTCCCTCAAGTCCGGGACCGGCGCCGAGATGCTGGTGACCGGCCAGACGGCGATGAACATCGACATCTCGCAGAAGCTGAACGACGCGCTGCTGCCCTATCTGGGGCTGGTCGTCGGCCTGGCCTTCCTGCTGCTGATGGTGGTCTTCCGGTCGCTGCTGGTGCCGCTCAAGGCGGCCCTCGGCTTCCTGCTGTCCGTGGTGGCGGCGCTGGGTGCGGTCGTCGCGGTCTTCCAGTGGGGCTGGGGCGGGAGCCTGTTCAACGTCGAGGAGCCCGGCCCGATCATGAGCATGATGCCGATCTTCATGATCGGTGTGGTGTTCGGTCTGGCGATGGACTACGAGGTGTTCCTCGTGACCCGGATGCGCGAGGCGTACGTCCACGGCGAGCGGCCGGGCCAGGCCGTGGTCACGGGCTTCAAGCACGGGGCCCGGGTGGTCACCGCCGCCGCGGTCATCATGATGAGCGTCTTCGCCGGGTTCATCGGCTCGTCCGAGTCGATGGTGAAGATGATCGGCTTCGGCCTCGCCATCGCGGTGTTCTTCGACGCGTTCATCGTCCGTATGACCATCGTTCCGGCGGTGCTCGCACTGCTCGGGAAGGCCGCGTGGTGGCTGCCGCGCTGGCTGGACAAGGCGCTGCCGAACGTGGACGTGGAGGGCGAGGGGCTGCGCAAGCAGCTCGCCCCGGACTCCGTGGTGCGTGTGGAGCGGGATGAGCGGGATCCTGATGCGGATCTGACCCGGGTGTAAGCCCGTGTGAGTCCGTTTCTGGTGTTGCGGCGGCCCTTCGCGAATGCGCGGAGGGCCGCCGTCGTTGTATGCGGTTGATGTGTACGGCACGTGTGTGCGCCGGCTTTCGCGGGTAGAGCGCTCTTGCGAATAGGTCGCAATAACGGGTTACCATCATCGGGCGGATAACCGGATTGGCGGATTCCGTGGATGTAGCGGACACCCCCGGCGCAGAAGCGGAGCCCCGTCATGCATGTCCCCGACGGATTTATCGACGCCCCGGTGTCCGTGGCGACGGGCGTGGCCGCGGCGGCGGCGGTAGCCGTCAGCCTGCGCGGCGCCCGGCGGGAGTTGGGGGACGCCGGGGGCGCTGGTGGCTCGGGCGGCTCCGTCGGCTCGGGCGGTGAGCGCACCGCGCCGCTCGCCGGTCTCGTCGCCGCGTTCATCTTCGCCGTCCAGATGCTGAACTTCCCGGTCGCGGCCGGGACCAGCGGGCATCTGCTCGGCGGGGCGCTGGCCGCGATACTCGTCGGCCCGTACACGGGCGTGCTGTGCGTCTCCGTGGTGCTGCTCATGCAGGGCGTGCTCTTCGCGGACGGCGGCCTCACCGCGCTCGGCGTCAACATCACGGACATGGCGGTGGTCACCACGGTGGTGGCGTACGCCGTCTTCCGCGCCATCCTGAAGCTCACGCCCCGCCGGCGCCGCTCCGTGACCGTCGCCTCCTTCGTCGCCGCGCTGATCTCCGTACCGGCCGCGGCCGTCGCCTTCACCGCGATCTACGCGCTCGGCGGCACGACACATGTCTCGCTCGGCAAGGTCTTCACCGCGATGGTCGGCGTCCACGTACTGATCGGCATCGGCGAAGCCGTGATCACGGCCCTGACGGTCAGCGCGGTGGTGTCCGTCCGCCCCGACCTGGTGTACGGCGCGCGCGGTCTGACGCGCATGTTGGAGATCCGTACGGCTGCCGTGGCCGTGCCGACGGCGGTGGGGGCGGCAGGCGCCGTGGCGGCGATTCCGGCGACCGTGCCGGGCGTGGCGCCTGAGGCCCTGCCCGGTGGTGTGGCGGCTCGCGCGGTCGAGCTTGTGCCGGGGGCCACGACCGGGCCCGCGCCGAGCGCGGCCCGGCCTGCGGGCGCCGACGCGGGCGAGGCCGCCGGGCGGGCCGTGGGACCCGGCGGCGAGACGGGAACGTCCGCGACCGGCCGGGCCGCAGGCGCCGTGGCGGGGATGGCGCCTGGCGCCGCCGACGCGGTCGTCCCGGCGGCCTCCGGCCTCGCGGCGGCGTCCGGCGCGTCGCTCGGCGCCTCCGCCGCGCAGGCAGGGGGTGCGGCGTCGGGGGGC